>JAIELC010000118.1 GCA_019753375.1 Sphingomonas sp. | reverse complement strand
AATCCGCAGTTACGGGCGCGATTTCTTCAGCAGAAAAAAAGCGGTTGAGGACGACCGCGCCATCCCTCTGCCACGTGCAAAGGGCGTCGGCATATGTCTCTTCCGACGCTATTGATGCCATCATTCCGCTCCGGTCGTATCTGTATGCGGAAAGCTAGCGTCATTGATGGCGCAAGCCTAGAGATCGATTTTCCAGTCCCAGCCAAGCGGATCGCCGTCCATTACGTCAACCCCGGCAGCCGCGAGTTCGTCACGGATCATATCAGAGCGAGCAAAGTCTTTAGCGGCGCGGGCTTCCTGGCGCTCGGCAAGGCGCGCGTCGATCTCCGGTTCAGTGAGCGTTGCGATCTTGGGTCGGACACGCAGATCCTTACGGCGCAGGCCGCCAATGTCGAGCCCGAGCACGGCCCCGAAATCTCCCAATACCGACAGCCGCGCTGCCGGCGATAATCGTTTATCGGCCAACAATTCATCAAGGACGGGCAACGCCTTTGGCGTGTTGAGATCATCCGAGACGGCTTCATCAAGCCGGGCCAGATAAGGCGCGGTTTCGCCGCGAACGGTTTCGTCGGTGCTCATGCGCAGACTGTCGATTGCCATCACGATCCGCTTCAATCGCGTGCTCGCCGCTGCCAAATTCTCCCACGTGAATTCGAGCTCGCTCCGATAATGCGCCTGCAGGCACATCAGCCGGTAGGCAAGCGGATGGAAACCGGCGTCGACCAGCGTTTGCAGGCGCAGAAATTCTCCCGTCGACTTCGACATCTTGCTGCCGCGGTCGACCAGAAAATTGTTGTGCATCCAGACCCGTGCGCCGCTGTCACTGCAATCGCAATATGCCTGATTCTGAGCAATTTCGTTGGGATGATGGATCTCGCGATGATCGATCCCACCCGTGTGTATGTCGAACGGGTGGCCTAGATGTTTCAGACTCATCACCGAACATTCAAGGTGCCAGCCCGGCGCGCCCTTACCCCATGGCGAGTCCCATTCCATCTGTCGCTGCTCACCCGGCGGCGATTTGCGCCAGATGGCAAAATCCTGCGGATGGCGCTTGCCAGACACCGGGTCGAGCCGACTTTCGCCGACATCGTCGCTGCCCGCCCGCGCCAGGCGCCCGTAATCGGGCACGGTGGTAGCATCGAAATAAAGACCGCTATCGATCTGGTAGCAATGCTCGGGGGCAATCTTGCCGGCAAACTCGATCATTTCGGCGACATGATCGGTCGCAACCGACCACATATAGGGCGGCATGATATTCAGGCGTTCAACGTCCAGTTTGAACGCTTCTGTATAATGGGCCGCGATTTCCCAGATTGATTTGGCCTCTGCCGCCGCTGCCTTTTCCATTTTGTCGTCACCGGCGTCGGCATCACTTGTCAAATGGCCAACATCGGTAATGTTGATGACGTGGCGAACGGCATAGCCCTTCCACCTGAGCACGCGTCCAAGCGTATCGGCAAACAAGAACGCCCGCATGTTCCCGATGTGCTGATAGTTATAGACCGTAGGCCCGCAGGTGTAGACGCGCACCAGATCGGGATCGATTGGCTGGAACTGCTCCAGCGATCGGGTGAGACTGTTGAACAGGTGAAGGGGTGTGCCGATGGACATGGCACGCGTTCATAGCGGGGTGACGGGGCCGCGCAACGTCCCGCAAACGCCCTTTGGCGCCAAATCGCTTGAAAATCCGCATCGGCGCTGATAATGGCCCCAACATAACGGCGCCGACCCTGTCTGCGACGACTAAATCCTATTGATCGGAGACTGACGGTTTTATGCAAATCATTGTGCGCGATAACAACGTCGATCAGGCGCTGCGGGCCCTGAAGAAGAAGCTGCAGCGTGAAGGCGTTTATCGTGAGATGAAGCTGCGCCGTCACTACGAAAAGCCTTCCGAAAAGCGCGCTCGCGAACGGGCTGCGGCAGTTCGTCGTGCGCGCAAGCTTGAGCGTAAGCGGATGGAACGCGACGGCGCACGGTAAGTAATTCTTGCCGTTGCGGGGTGGATTTCACCCGGCTTTCACCTGCTAATCCTTCATTGCTGAAAGTGCCTTCATGTCTGTGACAGCCGTTCCGATTCGACCAACCCGGCGCGGCGTGTTGGGCATGTTATGGGCCGGGATTACCGTTGCGGTTGCGGCGGCTATTTGGCTCGCCGTTGTCGGCACTGCACCCGTTGTGGGATTAAAGGGCAGCAACGAACAGTTTCTGGCTTACAATCGCACGCGCGCCGGGGTGATCGAAACCGAGTCAGGTCTGCAGTATCAAATCCTGAAAAAGGGCGCCGATACAAAGACCCCGACAGATACCGATGTCGCAGCGGTTACCTATATCGGCCGTCTTCGCGACGGCACCGTGTTCGACGCGTCGCAACAGCCGGTGCCGTTCCCGCTTAGCAAGGGCGCGATCAAGGGTTTCCTTGAAGGTCTGAAGCTGATGCCCAAAGGCGCTCAATACCGGTTCTGGATGAAGCCAGAGCTGGCTTACGGCGCAAGCAGCCCCGATCCGAACAAGATTCCTCCTGATTCGATACTGGTGTTCGACGTCAACATGGTGGCGTTTATCAGCCAGCAACAATTCGAACAGATTCAGATGCAGCAGCGCCTGCAACAGCAACTTGGCCAGGGCGGCGGCGCTCCGGGTCAAGCGCCACCCGGGGTTCAGTGACAATGACGAGCACGCAAACGCCGACACCGACGCCGGCGCCGCTTGGAGGAACCCAGAAGCCCAAGGCGGGTCAGCCAACCTGGCTCATCGCGGCGATCGGCCTGATTGGCGGCGTTGTTCTGACATTGGGCGCTCAGCAGGCGGCAAGCAGCTGGAAAGTCTATCAGGCAAAGCCCGAAACATTTTTGGCGCGTAACCGATCCGGCGATTCATCGATCAAGGAAACGGCGTCGGGCCTGCAGTATAAGGTGCTTAAACCGGGCGTGGGCGCAAAGCCCGGCGATGGCGACGTCGCACTGATTACCTATGAAGGCAAACTGACCAACGGCACCACCTTTGATAAGTCCGAACAGCCGACGCCGCTCCAGGTGGCGGGCGTTGTACCGGGCTTTTCCGAAGGCCTGAAGCTGATGCAACGGGGCGGAAAATACCGGCTCTGGATCAAACCAACGCTGGGCTATGGTGATAAGGCCGCTGGGCCCATTCCGGCCAATTCGGTGTTGGTATTCGACGTCGATCTGCTCGACTTCAAATCCGAAGCAGAAATCCGGGAAATTCAGCGCGCGCAGCAGGCCGGTGGCAGCGCGGGCCCGCCGCCTGCAGGTCCAGCGGTACCCTGACGCCACTTGGCCGTCGAGCAGTCGGGTAATTTCCTGGCAAACAATGACAGTTGCGTATCGCGCACTTGTCGCATTTCATCGTCAGGTCCATAGCGCGCCCAGCGAGGTGCGAAGACCATGTTCGATGCCATCGACCCGATTATTCTGGCCCGAATCCAGTTCGGCTTTACGGTTAGCTTTCATTTCATTTTCCCGTCTTTCTCGATTGGGTTGGCCAGCTATCTTGCTGTGCTCGAAGGACTTTGGCTGAGAACAAAACAACAGGTTTATCTGGATCTGTTCCAGTTTTGGCTAAAGATTTTTGCCGTCGCCTTCGCGATGGGCGTCGTGTCTGGCATCGTCATGTCTTATCAGTTCGGCACGAACTGGTCGGTTTTTTCGGACAAGACGGGACCGGTATTGGGGCCTTTGATGGCGTATGAAGTGCTGACTGCCTTCTTCCTTGAAGCGGGATTTTTGGGGGTCATGCTGTTCGGCATGAAAAAGGTCGGGCCCGGTCTGCACTTCGCAGCCACCTGCTGCGTCGCCCTTGGAACCTTTATTTCCGCCTTCTGGATATTGTCAGCCAACAGCTGGATGCAGACGCCGGTTGGCTACGCCATCAACGCGCAAGGCCAGTTCGTCAACGCCGGATCGTGGGCAACGATTATCTTCAACCCGAGCTTTCCCTATCGGCTCGTCCACACCGTAACGGGTGCCTATCTGACGACCGCGTTGGTCGTTGGCGCAGTCGGTGCGTGGCATCTGCTGCGTAACTCGGCTGACCAGGCTGCACGCAAAAGCTTTAGCATGGCGATGTGGATGGCCGCGCTTGTTGCTCCGGCGCAGATCCTTGCGGGCGACGAACATGGCTTGAACACGCTGGCCTATCAGCCCGCCAAGGTCATGGCGATGGAGGGTCACTTTCAAAGTCATCCGAACGGCGCACCGCTCATCTTGTTCGGTATTCCTGATCAGGCGAATCAGCGCATGGACTATGCGATTGAAATTCCCAAGGCATCCTCGCTGATTTTGAAGCACGACATGAATGCGCCCTTGGCCGGGCTAGATACCATTGCGCGCGACAAGCAGCCGCCCGTAGCAATCATCTTCTGGTCGTTTCGGGTGATGGTTGGATTGGGCCTCGCGATGTTTGGCCTCGGCATCTGGAGCCTGATCGCCCGCGCGACGGGAACATTGTACGGCGCACGGTGGCTGCACCGTGCCGGGGTGCTGATGGGACCTGCCGGCTTTGTTGCGGTGATCGCGGGCTGGATTACGACCGAGGTTGGGCGCCAGCCCTACACCGTTTTCGGCCTGCTCAGAACGGCCGACAGTGCGTCTCCGCTCGCCGCGCCCGCCGTTGGCGCATCGCTGGTGGCGTTCGTCATCGTATATTTCGCGGTCTTTGGCACCGGGACCTGGTATATCCTGCGTCTGATGGCAAAAGGGCCGCAGCCACACGAACCCGCGCTGGACATTGATGCACCGATCCGGACCGGCGGGATCGTGCCCGGTCCGATGATGGGGGCAGCATCGTCATGACGCTCGACCTTGCCACCATCTGGGCCCTGATCATTGCCGTCGCCGTTTTTGCCTATGTGGTGATGGACGGGTTTGATCTGGGCATCGGCATATTGTTTCCGGTTTTTGCGGTCGGCAAGGAGCGCGATCAGGCAATGAACGCGATCGCGCCGGTTTGGGATGGCAATGAGACGTGGCTGGTGCTTGGCGGCGGTGGCTTATTCGCGGCCTTTCCGCTCGCTTACGCCATTGTGATGCCAGCCTTGTACCCACCAATCATTGCGATGTTGCTGGGTCTGGTGTTTCGCGGCGTTGCGTTCGAATTTCGCTGGCGCGATCCCGGACATCGGCGCTTTTGGGATTTTGCCTTTACCGCCGGATCTGTAACCGCCGCCTTTTCGCAAGGAATAGTGCTGGGCGCGCTGCTGCAAGGCGTAAAGGTCGTCGGAAGGGCGTATGCGGGCAACTGGCTCGATTGGTTGACGCCATTTTCCCTGCTGACTGGCGCCAGCGTTGTCGTGGGATATGCGCTGTTGGGCGCGTGCTGGCTGATCGCCAAGACCGAAGGCGGTACCCAGGAACATGCCTATCGGCTGGCACGACAGGCTGGCATGCTGACCCTTGCGGCGATCGCCGCTGTCAGCGCCGCAACCCCGTTCCTTGAACATGACTATTACCACCGCTGGTTGACCTATCCGGGCATTTTGTTGACGGCACCCGTCCCTGTGCTGGTCGCTATTCTCAGCATCGTCTTCTGGCGCGCGCTGATGGCCAAAGCGCAGATGCAGCCGTTCCTGCTGGCGCTCGGGATTTTTCTCCTAAGTTTTGTCGGTCTCGGGATCAGCTTTTATCCTTATGTTATCCCCACCAGCATCACGATCTGGGATGCCGCAGCGCCGGCCAATAGTCAGGTCTTTATGTTGATCGGCGTCAGCATCATGTTGCCGATCATCATCGGCTATACCGGCTGGGCCTATTGGGTATTCCGCGGCAAAGTGGGGGATGGCTACCATTGATGACGACGGACCACGGCCCATTTTGGAAGCGGATCGCCTGGATGGCCGCAATCTGGACAATGAGTGTGGTCGCCTTGGGCATTGTCGCAGCCATTCTGAAACTGTGGCTCCGCTGAGGCTGATCAGGACGGATAGTTGCGCGCCCGGCGCAATCCGGACATGACGACGGCCGACAGTTTGGATCCGACCGCATGAACCCTATTTACACCGCCCTGGGCACGACAGTTTTTGAGCACATGTCTGGCCTGGCGCGACAGCTTGGTGCAGTCAACCTGGGCCAGGGCTTTCCAGATGGGGAAGAGCCTGCCGATCTGTTGCAGGCCGCGGCACGCGCGCTGACCGAACATCCCAATCAATATCCGCCGATGGCAGGACTGCCGGAACTGCGGCAGGCTGTCGCGGCGCATTATGCGGCAACGCAGCAGCTGAACTTTCAACCCGATGAAGTAATTGTCACGTCTGGCGCGACCGAGGCGCTGGCAGCAGCCATCCTGGCGCTTGTGTCGCCCGGCGATGAAGTCGTAATGTTTCAGCCGCTTTATGATGCCTATCTGCCCTTGGTACGGCGGGCCGGAGGGGTGCCAAGACTTGTCCGGCTGGAGCCCCCGGAATGGCGGATCACCGAAGAAGCGATGGCGTCCGTTCGCGGCGCAAAAATCATTATCCTGAACGATCCGCTCAATCCCACCGGCACCATCCTGTCGCCCGCCGAACGCCAGATCGTTGCCGATTTCTGCATCGCCAATGATGCAGTCGCGATATGCGACGATGTGTGGGAACAAGTAATCTTCAACGGGCAGACGCACGTCCCGCTGATCGCCCTGCCGGGCATGCGCGATCGGTGCATAAAGATCGGATCGGCGGGGAAAATATTTTCGCTTACCGGCTGGAAAGTGGGCTGGCTGTGCGCCACGCCCGCACTGTCGAGCGTGCTGGCCAAAGCGCATCAGTTCCTTACCTTTACCACGCCTCCCAATCTTCAGCGGGCGGTTGCCTATGGCCTGGGCACCGACAGGCAGCGCTTCAGCGCGATGACCGCCGCGTTTGAAAGATCGCGCACGCGTCTCGCCGCCGGGCTCACCGGTTTGGGCTATGCGGTGCTGCCGAGCAGCGCCACCTATTTTCTGTCGATTGATCTGACGGCGAGCGACATCGCGTTGGATGATAGCCGTTATTGCGATTGGCTGGTGCACGAAGCCGGTGTCGCCACCATTCCAGTTTCCGCCTTCTATGCCGAGAATCCGGTTACCAATATCGTTCGCTTCTGCTTTGCAAAGGCCGATTCAACGATTGATGCCGCGCTGGATCGCATGGCGCATCGGCCGTAATCGGACCACACGATGGCATTCCTCCAGACACTCACCAAACCCATTCTTTATTAACCGTCTTTTTCCGATTTTAGCGCATCATGATGGGCATGATGGATGTGGCTTGCGCAATTGAGGCAGACCCACACGACGAAAAGCGGCGTCACCGTCGCCTTCCGGCGTTGCGGAATGCCTCGGTGCGCGCGTCGCAGTTGGGCCAGTCAAGCGGATCCATTCTTGACCTGTCGGTCAGTGGCTGCCGCATATCTACGCAGGGATTTTATCCCGTGGGCGTCAGGGTATGCCTGCGCATTGAGGGTCTGCAAAGCTGGTGGGGCAAAGTGGTCTGGCAGCACGGGGCCGAACTGGGAATCGCCTTTGAGCTCCCGTTGCACCCCGCCGTTATCGAACATATCGCCCGGACGTCGCCGCGCTGAAGTCAGTTGCCGCCCATTGCGGTCAGATTATTGGAGAAACCCCGCGTTCGGTGACATAGGCGGTAACGAGTCGAGCCGGCGTAACATCAAACGCCGGATTCGCCGCCGGCGATGCCGTGATTCTAACCGTGCCTTCCTGACCGGCGACCAGCACCACCTCACCAGCGCTACGTTCCTCAATCGGCACATCGGCTCCGGTCGGCGTCGACGCATCAAATGTGGTGGAGGGAAGCGCCACGTAAAACGGGACGCCATTATCATGCGCCGCCAGGGCCTTTAAATAGGTGCCGATCTTATTGCACACGTCCCCGTTTGCCGCGACGCGATCCGTGCCAACGATGACCATGTCGACCCGACCCTGCATCATCAATAGGCCCCCCGCATTATCAACGATAACGGTATGGGGAACGCCGTGTTCGGCAAGTTCAAAGGCGGTCAGATAGGCTCCCTGATTACGCGGGCGCGTTTCATCGACCCAGACATGGACCGGAATTCCCGCATCATGCGCGGCATAGATTGGCGCGGTGGCGGTGCCGTAATCGACCGTTGCCAGCCAGCCCGCGTTGCAATGCGTCAGAATATTGACCGGACGATCGGGGTTCTCATCATGCAAAGCACGGATCAGCGGCAGGCCGTGTTGACCGATTGCCGCCGACATCGCGGCGTCCTCGTCGGTAATTTGATCGGCGCGCGCGAACGCCGCGGCACCACGCTCTTCGAATGGCAAGGCTCGCACCGCCGCGACAATCTCGTCAAGCGCCCAGCGCAGATTGACCGCAGTGGGACGCGTCTCGAGCAACATGGCATAATCGCGCGCCATCGCGGCATCCGATGGATCGGTCGCAATTGCCATCGCCATGCCATAAGCCGCCGTTGCCCCGATCAGGGGAGCGCCCCGGGTCCACATATCGCGGATGGCGGTCGCCGCTTCGCCAACGCTGCGCAGATCAACCCACGTCACGTGCCATGGCAGGTCGCGCTGATCCAGAATTCGGGCGCCTTTGCCATCGGCGGTACGGCCGATTGAACGGTGGTGAACGCCGGCGATCTTCAAAGGTGCACCTCGTCAAAGCTTGTGATGTCGGCCTCGCCGCCGTCGCGCGCGATCAGCAGCGCCCGTATACCTGCCGCCAGGGCTGAATCGGTTTCCTGTTTCACATCGGACAGAAAAAGGATGTCGGCCGGCGGCAAGTCCATCGCCCCGGCGATTTTTGCATAGGATGCCGCCTCACGCTTACCGCCAGTGGTGGTGTCGAACCACCCGGAGAACAACGGCGTCAAGTCACCAAAGTCGGTATGCGCAAACAACAGTTTCTGCGCGAACACCGACCCGGAGGAATAAACATAAAGCCGCAGACCCGTTGCATGCCAGCGCCGAAGAGCCTCGACGGCGTCGGGATAAAAATGGCTGGTAAACGTCCCGGACCTAAATCCGCCTTCCCAGATCATGCCCTGAATTGCCTTTAACGGCGTGATCTTTCGGTCTTCATCGATCCACCGGATCAGGGTTTGCACTGGATCCCCCGGCTCCATTGCCTGGACCTCCGCCAGGATAGGGGCCGTCTCGGCGGGATGCGCGGCGATATAATCGGCCATCCGTTCACGGGCATAGGGAAACAGCACATCGGCGACGAACGAGATGCTCGACGTCGTGCCTTCAATGTCCGTCAGAATTGCTTTGATCATTCAGGCGACAACAGGCTCGTGCCGCGGGTAGCGGTCGGCAATCGGATCGCCGGTGAATTTGGCAACCCAGCCATCAGGATTGATGAACAACCGCAACACCGTGAAATCCGGGCGGGAGCCCATATCGAACCAATGCTGCATTCCTGCCGGCACCGAAATCAGGTCCCCGCGCGTGCAGAGCATGTTGAATACCCGACCATCGGTATGGAGCGTAAACAGTCCTTCCCCTGCGACAAAGAACCGCACTTCGTCCTCGGCATGAGTATGTTCGGACAGGAATTTGGTCCGCAGCGCAGCGCGGTCAGGATGGGTTGGCGCAACGCTGAGTGCATCGACTGAACGATACCCCCCTTCCGCCTTCAGACGATCAATCTCGGGCGCATAGGCCGCGAGTATGTCTTCCTGGCGCGCACCTGACGGCAGATCGCGCGTCGGCCAGCGCTCAAACAACACGCCAATAGCGTGCAGATGTGTCGCGATTGTCTCTGCGTCGGCGCAATCGGCGATCAAGTTCGGCGGCATGCCTTCGTCGAAAATCTGCAGGCGGCTCATGCGCGTGTCCTTAATTTCATTTCATGCAGTTCAACTTCGCCGAGCCACTCGATCCCCTCAATCACGCGTTCGGCTTCATCAATGTCGCGACCCCAGCCATATAGCCCATGGCTGCGGATCACGTAAGCCGATGTTGCACCAGGCTGGCGCAGCCGATCGCCAAGCGCTGCCTCAATCTCTGCCATATCCTGACTATTGTCGACGATGGGCAGCGTGACGCTGGTTTCGTGCGTCGTGATACCGGGTAGTACCTTCAGCATTTCATGTCCGCTGATCGTCCAGCCATCCGCGCCCGCCATCAGCCGGGCCAGTGCAACACCCGCAGTTGCGTGGCTGTGCAGCACACCACCGACATGCGGAAAATCGCGGTACAGCATCATGTGCAGCCACGTTTCCGCCGATGGTTTTTTGCCGTCAAGCGAATTGCCATCGGCGTCTACCGTCATGATGTCGTCGGGGGTCAGCCGCCCCTTGTGTTTGCCCGACACAGTGATCGCAAAGCGCCCGTCAGTCAGCCGCGCCGAATAATTACCCGCTGTCGCTGGCGCCCAGTTGCGCCGGTCGAACCGCTGGCCAACGGCGATCAAGCCGGCCGTTGCAGCTTCCAAGGAAATGCCAGTCATGGGTCGATCGCATAGCCATGCGGCGATGACCCGGCAAGCGTAGCTTGACGCTCGCACCCCCCAGGCCTAGATCGCGCACCACTGCCGACGGCCCCTTCGTCTAGCGGTTAGGACGCGGCCCTCTCACGGCTGAAACACGGGTTCGATTCCCGTAGGGGTCACCAGCACTTCCATCCGGTAGTAATTGATATTGAGTTGGCTTTTCAGCGCGGCCGTCCAAGGCAGATGCTTTGGGTCTTCATTTAGATGAAGAAACAATCGCCGCTCTTAAAATCGACCAAGCTGGAGGAAGAAATTTCGCCGTTCCGCGCGGCGTTCCTCCCGCGACAAACGATCCAGGACGTCCAGCTCGGCGCGAAGCGCGAGCGACAGCCGTTTGAACATTTCCGGATGATCGCGGTGGGCGCCGCCTTTTGGTTCGTAGACAATCCGGTGGATCACGCCGAGACGCAACTGGTCCGCCGCCGTGATCTTCATTGCTTCGGCAGCATCTGGCGCCCGACCGGCACCGCGCCACAATATCGATGCGCAGCCCTCCGGCGAGATGACCGAGTAAATGGCATGTTCAAGCATGAGAACACGGTTCGCAGCGGCAAGCGCCACGGCGCCGCCAGATCCGCCTTCGCCGACAATCACCGCAACCAGTGGGACGCCCAGCGCCAGGCATTTTTCGGTACTGCGCGCAATCGCCTCGGCCTGGCCCCGCGCCTCCGCGTCGATGCCGGGAAATGCGCCTGGCGTGTCGACCAGCGTAATCACGGGCAGCGAAAACCGGTCGGCAAGATCCATCAACCGGATTGCCTTGCGATACCCCTCGGGCCGTGCCATCCCGAAATTATGGTGCAGGCGCGAGGCGGTGTCTTCCCCCTTTACGTGCCCGATGACCACGACCGGGCGTCCTTCAAAGCGGGCAAGACCGCCAACAATCGCCTGATCGTCACCAAAGGCACGATCACCTGCCAACGGCATGAATTCCCGAAACATACCGTCGATGAAGTGACGGAAATGGGGACGTTCAGGATGCCGGGCGACCTGCGCGCGCTGCCACGGGGTCAACCGCGCATAGAGGTCGACGAGCTGCCGCTCGGCCCGCTCATCGAGCATCGCTGCCTCGCTCTCGCCGTCAGCGGTTTCACGAAGTGCCGCCGCCCGCGCGGCGAGCACCTCGATCGGCTTTTCGAACGACAGATACTGCATCAAACCGTCATCGACATGCCGCGGTAAATGCGCGCGCGATATCGGGAGTCTTCGGCATCAGGCAGCGGCGCGCCCAGCAGCAAGACGGCCCGGGCAAAACGTTTTACTTCCTCCAGATGCTCGTCGAGATCGCGTGGCTCCTCGGATTGCACCCGCCGCGTCAAATTGATCTGATTGACAGGCACATCATGCACCAGGCGCTCGTTTTCGACCGCCAGCGTCGCTGTAAACGCGTGCAGCGTCGTCTTGATGAAGTTGGCAAGGGCAAAGGCCGGGCTCTTATCGCCCATCGGCACATCGGGGGACGCGAGCACCAGCTGACAGTCATCGTAAAGTGAGGCCTTGCGCGCGACGCGGAAATGATTGGTCAGATTATTGCCAATCAGGGCGCGGAACGCTTCGGGACTGAGCGGGTCGTCGAGCTCGAACAGCTTTTGCGGGAGTGCTTCAAATGGAGTCGACAGGATCGTCGTCGGCCGCCCCCACTGCAGCAACGCCTGATCCATCGCCGCTTCAACCGCATCGTTGCAGACTATCGATTGCAACGCGGCCAGTTGGCCATCGTCGAGTGCCGCCTTGAGAGCATCGAAGCCTTCGGCGGTCCGCGTGATCAGCACGACGCGCGCGACATGGCAATCGTCGATAAACGCGCGGGCAGTTTCGGCGATATAATCGACAAGATGCTCACCGATGATCCAGACGGTTTTGCCCCGCATCTGATCGAGCCGTTCCTGTTTGGGGCTTCCGAATAATTCGCGTTCGGTCGTGGAGCGTTCAACCGACAGCCCGCCCGATGGCATGAAGGTCTCGCCCGACGCTGCGCGGTCGGCGAGGAAGAATACGGTCGCCTGCGCGACATCGGTTTCGGTTGGCATTTTCCCAAGGTGGAGCTTGGACAGCACCCCGCTGCCAACCTTTTTGGCCTCGATCGCGATCTTGTCGGCGGGAAGGAAGGGCGCATCGTCGGGCGGCGTGCGCAGCAACCACCCGCCATTGCTTTCAGGCGTATCGGGGCGGTCCGCCCAGCCGGGTGCATCCAGAAAATATCCGGCTTGCCGAAGCCGCGAGATCAGCGCCGCCGCGATTTGGGGGGTCAGCAGATACTGGTCCCATGTGCACACACCGTCGCCCTCGCGCGCGCAGGTCAGCGCCAGATCGCGCAGTTCGCGCGGGTTATTGGTGTCATGCGACATTCTGACTGTGTCGTTGCGGGCAAGCCGTGTCAGCATTGCTTCAACCCGAACCCCGCGCCGCAACGCCTTGATCGCCGCGGCGTGGACAGCGTTTAGCCGCTTGTTTTCAAGGATCAGCTTGCCGCGCCGTTCGAACAGGCCGGGTTTGCCGCCCGTCCCCGCAAGCCGATCGCCATCGACTGGCCCTGGGGCGATCGCGTTGAACTGGACTTCGGGCCCAAGATAACGCGCCATCGATTCAACCATCGCGCGCTGGCCCGATTTTGACACCGCATAATCCGCGCGATTGGGATAGGCGACGGCCAGATATTTCTCGCCGCCGAAATAGGAGGAGACGTTGAGAATATAGCCTGACCCCTGACGCTTCATCAGTGGCACGACATGATGCATCAGAAAATAGTTCGAGATCAGATTGGCATCGAGCGTGTAGTCCCAGGCCGCGACACCCATGTCGACCACCATGTCTTCGGCGCCCGCAACACCGGCATTGTTGATCAGATAATCAATGCGCCCAAACGCCTTCAGCGTTGCATCGACCGCCCCTTTCAGCGACTCGAAATTGCTGACATCGACATTGGCGAGCGTCTGCACGCGGCGCTCCACACCGGCAAAGCCAATATCCTCCAGCTCGCTGACGATCCGTGCGCGCGCCACCGCAAGTTCGCTTTCGCGTCGCGCGACCATCATCACCTTGGCGCCCGCCAGCGCCAGCAATCGTGCCACCTGTCCGCCAATCCCCGCCGACCCGCCGGTGATCAGCGCCACTTTCCCCAAGTGCAGCCCAGTGATGTTTTCACTGAACCCAGGCATCGCCTTGCGCGATCCCGTCGCTTCACCAATGCTGCTGGGGACATAGAGCGTGACCTCGCGGATCTTGCTCTCCTTCAACAGAATGCGCGCCGCATGGCCGGCAGTGAAGCGCGTATTTTCTGCTTCCGCATTGCCGAAGCGGACGATCTGATTACCCCATTCGGCCTGACGACGGCGGCCATGCGCGACGTCAATTTCGGACTCATCTCGCCAGATACGGATCAGCTGTTCGGTCGATGCGCGCAGCATTTGGGCATAGACATCGCCCTTGCCGTCACTCGGGTTGGTCAGAAACACAAAGCGTGGTTCCTGAAGCAGATTGTCATGGCGCTTCCAATATCGGCTCAGCGTTCGGGCCAGCGCGATGCTGCCGGCAAGCTCGGCATCCATGAATCGCTCGACATCTTCATCGCTTGCATCGACCAGGTCACCGACCAGCTCGCCCGGCCCCAATACCGGCATGAAGATCGCGCCCGTGATCGGCGTCTTCTCCTTGGTATAGGCTTCAAGCGCGGCTTCCATCGCGGCAGGCTCGGTACGGTTGAAACGAACAATGCTCAACCGTTCGTCCGCGCCCTCGGCCTTGGCGCGGGCTTGGGCGATGGCCACATCGGCCTGACGGGTCAGACCAAGCAATACATGCGCCCCGCAGGCGATCTGGATGTTGGCCATTTCCAGCGCTTCCTGCCAGCCATCCCCTGCTGCGATCAGCACCGCCAGCCCTGCCCCATCCATTGATCGCATCGTCGGACGGGAAAGATAGGTCGCGCGTTCTTCCTTGCGCACGGTCATGCCGTGCGTGACCTCAAAATCATGGCCGTTATACGCCGCCGAATCATCACTACCCAGAAAGACGCAGGTAGTGGCGATGTCGGTTGGCGTCGGGAACGTTTTGGCTTTCGGATTGCCGCCGGTTGCCCGTTCCAGCGACATCATGTCGAAAAACTGATTGGCCGTCGTTCCCGCATCGTCGCCGCGCATCTTGTCCATTGTTGCGAAAACGCTGCGAATCCGATCGCTTTCAATCGGTCCGGGGAAAACCAGGTTCACGCGAATGCCGCGCGGTCCCAGTTCCAGCGATAATTCGCGGGAGAAGGCATTCATGGCGGCTTTTGGCACAACATAGGCCGTGCGGGCATAATAGGGCGTCCGTGAGAATATGGTCGAAACATTGATGATCGACCCGCCCTCACCCATCGCGCTCGCCGCCGCGCGTGACACGTTCCAGGCCACGCCAAATATGTTGCGAATGGCGTCACCGACCGTTTCGTTGTCGGTCGAACCGCCCTTTTGCAGCGCCGCCAGTTCCCTGGCATCGAGCGGCAATTGCTCAAGCGGCTGCTTCGGTCCGGCGGAACCGGCGTTGTTGACGAGGATATCGATCCGCCCAAAGCGTTTGACCACCTCTGCGATCGCTTGGCGAACCGATTCAGGATCACCACCGTCGAGCGCAACCGTTGCCAGCCGGCTAGCGTCGGCACCCGTCTCGGCACGAATTACATCCGCCGCGGCATTGGTGCGCGCCGGGGTGCGCCCGGTCATCACCACCGTTGCGCCTTCGGCGAGATAGTGACGGACAATATGGCCGCCCAAATTGCCCGCCGCTCCTGTCACGACAGCAATCTTGCCGGCCAGCCGGCCCCCGGCGGTTGCAGTCAGTGCGGTCTTCGCTTTGGCCATAACACTCTCCCACTGGCGTGCGGTTTTATATCAGCGTCAAATTGACGTGTTCGAAGCCTGGGGAGGGCAGTTTCGACCATATCGTGGATTATCGCGGGGCGACACCCTAAGGCTCAGGCAGGATCGCTTCGGACGCCGCCCATGCCTCAAGCAGCGCATCCCGACTGCGCAAACCCAGTTCCGGCAGTGCGTGGTTCACAACATAAGTCGCGCCCGAATGACGATTATCCCACATTGCCTGATGCGCTTCGGGCAGGCCATCCCACGGCACGACTTGCGGCTCGGTCACTTCGAGCAATCCGGCCGCGATCATGTCGTTCATGCGCGCAACTTCGAACGCATTGCATAAATGCGTGCCCAGGATTGAGGCGGTTGGCATCAAAATCTGGCGCTGCCGCGTCCATACTTGCGGCGCGTAAAAGGTGAAACGTTGTCCGGCGAGATCTTCGGCAAAGATTACCCGCCCGGTGAAAGGCTTCACGAGCGACGTCGAAACACCCAGAGTATCCTGCGCGGCGCGTTCGATGATCAGGTCTGGCGCGCCACGCGGATTGTCAGGCGAGCGCAAAATCTTGCCCACCGCCGATCCGAACGGCTTCATCACCCGGTCCTGATAGTCGCGGACCGCTGCCTTGAAGACTTCGATATCTGCTTTGGCATCGGGCAGCTGCGGCATGGTGTCCGGCCACAGGAAATTCGCACCTTCACGTCGGCGGATTGCTTCGAGGCTGACGATCCCCTCAATCGCGTCTTCAAGGCCAAGCGATTGCAGAAATTCGCGCTGACCATCGGTGGTGGTCGCGACCACGCTGCGCGCATTGAAGCGTCGCGCAGCCTCGATCATTTCCAGCCCCGTCTCGTCGAGCAACTCGCTCGATCGGGGGCCATAATAGATGAGCACGGCCTCGCCACCACGCAGCGCGGCCTTGCGCAGCATTTCCTCAGGGGTCGCCGTGTCAGGCTTGCCCATGAAGCTGAAATGATAGCCCGACGACGCGCCGTAAAACGCCAATGTGCCGCCTGCCGCCAATAGCTGGAAACTGCGCGGAAACGCCGTTTCGCCAGCATGGCTCACCACATAGTCCGCCAGTTTGCCGCCATTCAGTGACTGATACTCGGCGATCAGCGGTGCCCCGGCCGCTTCCCATGCGCGCGCTGCAACGGGATCCTCGGGCACAATGCTGTACAGATCGGCAAAGCGCGGGTCCTTGCGGTCGATCGCCCCGACGGCGCCCTGCTGACCGGTAATGAACGCAGCGCGTTCCTGAGATGATACCAGGCCCGTCACCTGCAAGCCGGTCCGCACCGAGCTGCGCAGCGCATCAAGGCCCGTTCCGGTCGCCGCGCCTTCGACGAACAAGGTCCGCCCTGGCGCGATCTGCAACGTCGTGAACAGGCAGCGCGAGATCGTGCCGAGATTGAGCACATAGCTCCCCGCCTGTTCCAGCGTCAGGTCGGGTGGAATTGCATGCATCTGCGGCGCCTGCACCGTCAGAAACTGCGCATGGCTGCCGGTTTCGGTTTCATAGCCCTGGATCGAGAAGCCCGCATACATCGGGTCATTGCCGACCTGCGGGCTGAGCAGATCATTGGTCCCCGAATAGACGGTAACAAGGTCGCCGACCTTCACCCGTCCCTCTGCACGCGTCTCGCTGCCCAGCGCCGCGACCAGCGCGATACCGCCGGAGCCAGTAATCTGGACGTCTTCTTCATGACTATCAAAGGGGGACACGGGAATGCCGGTCAGCGCCCAGATATCGTTGAAGTTGACCTCGCTGGTCAGCATGTAAAGCAAGGCTTCATTCGGTGCCGGTTCGGGCACCTTGACAATCAGTTCGCGTTCATGGGTAGCGGGCGGGCCAAAGCGCGGCGCGCCGGTTTCGGCATCGCGGGCGATGCCGAAGGCATATTGAAACTCAGGAATGCGCGTGACACCCGGATAAAAGGGGGCGCCGACAGGCAGCAATTCGCCCGACGCTTCGAGCGCCATGCCCCGCGGCTCATGCTCTTCATCGAGCCATACACCGTCGCGGCGGACGGGCAGCGGCGGGCTCTCCTTGTCCATGAACTGCCGGATGCCGGTCTTGCCGCCCTCTGGATCAATAATCGCCTGCGCGAACAGCGCCGCCTCGCGCGCGAGCCCGGCGGTCATGCCTTCCTTTAGCCCGGAACGCACCGCCTCAAGCGCGCGTTGGCCGGCCGGACCACGCCCGGCCCAATCGAGTTGTCGGCGGATACGTTTGAGGAAATCATCCTCCAGCACAGCATCGAGATCTACCGACGAGGCTTGTTCCCAACGCTGCGTGGCCGCTTGTCGGGCGGCGAACGCAGTGCCGAGTGGGCTGTCGGCACCGTCCTTCACATAGGCGCGCACCGCCGCATGGGCCTCGGCCAGCGCATCGTGCGATCCTGTCACGAGCTCGTCGATCAAGCCGATTTCGGCGGCGGCATCGCCGTCGATGCTGCGCCCACCCAGGATCAGGTCAAGGGCATCCCGCACCCCTTGCGCCCCGTGGCGATCGGCCAACAGGCGCGGCAGACGCTGCGTGCCGCCATAGCCCGGCAGTAGCCGCAGGCGAATTTCGGGCTGGCCAAAACGCGCGGTCGGCTCGGCGATGCGGAAGTGGCACGCCAACGCGAATTCCATGCCGCCACCCAGCGCCACACCCTGCACCGCCGCGATGCACGGTTTATCCATCATTTCAATCTTGCGGAACGCCAATTGTGCGTTGTTGGGCAGCACCATCGCTTCTTCAAGCGAATGGATTTCCTCAAGCATCTGGCGGATATCCGCCCCCGCGACGAACGATGCCGTGCCTTGTCCGGTAAAGACGACCGCGACGACATCGTCCTTGCGCGATAGCTGATCGACCACGACAACCAGCTCATCGATCGCGCGTTCGTTCAGCGCATTGACCGGGGGATTGGTGACCGTGACCGTCGCCACCCGCTTGCCCGGCGCGACATGGTTATACTGGACGAGGAAATACCGGTTGCGCTCGAACAGCGACTGTTCTTCGGACAAGCGCTGTTTGCGCTGCCAATCGTCGATCGCGGTCTTGAGCTCGGTCAGGGCTTCGGGATTGCGCAAGGTGGTGACGTCACCGACATCGCCACCCTCGACCAGTGCCCGCACCATCCGGCGCATATATTTGCCCGACCGGGTTTCCGGGAATTGCGACACCTCGATAAAATCGGCAGGCACGGCAACGGCGCCCTTTTCGCTGCGCACCAGTTCAAACAAGCGACGCTTGTCATCGAGCGTCAGCTTGCGACCCGCGACTGGCACCACAAAGGCGAGCGGGGTCAGCCCCTTCTCACGGTGCGGCGCGCCAACGACAAGGACATTGCCGACCGGTGAATCCGGATCGAGCGCCTTGTCGCGCAGCACCGCGCCTTCAATCTCTTCGGTCCCCATTCGGTGGCCCGACACGTTGATGACATCGTCGCTGCGTCCATGCAGCGAGAACGACCCATCATCATGCGCAATCGCGAAATCGCCCTGCGTATAGGCCCAGACCCCGCGCCAACGCGTCCAGTATCCATTGATCCAGCGCGCGGAATCCCCTCGCCACGCACCCTGAACATGGCCATTTTCAACGCGAAAATTGGCGGCATCTCCCCAGATCGTCCGTGCAAGATAGGGGTATGGCGCAGAAATGACGATCTCGCCCTTCTCGCCCATTTCCGCTTGTCGCCAGGGCACGCCCACATCGCCCGATCGGCCAAATGGCGTGACGCTGGGTTCAGCATCGGAGTCTTCAACCCAGACATCCCCGACGATCCAGGGCAGCGGATAGGCGTGTGCATCGGGCTTTAACGGGAAATCCTGATTGCCATAGAAGTGCGTCCAGGCAATGCCGCCATGTTCGGTCGCCCAATAGCTGTTGATATATTGCGGCACGACATGCTGCATCCCGAAGGCCTGCACCGATGGCGAGGTCGGCTCTGCGCAAAAGGTCGCAACGCGCAGGTCGCGCATGTCGTAGCGCTCAAGATCGGCAAGGTTCGACGGGTCCGACATGACCGATTTCAGGAAGGTTACCCCCGCCTTGAAAATCGTGACATTATGCCGCTCGATCATCGAAGCAAAACGCCCCGCATGCGGAAAGACCGGTGATCCTTCCGATACGACGCTGGTTACCCGCGTCATCAGCGGGGCACAGATCAGATAGCTTTGCCCGGTAATCCAGCCCGGGTCGGCGACGACAAACAGCGTATCGCCAGGACGCGCGTCGAACGACACCGCCATTGTGTGCGTCAGGCCCGCGGCATAGCCATGAACGTGGACAATACCCTTTGGCTTACCGGTCGATCCCGAGGTGTAGATGAAGAACATCGGGTATTCCGCATCGACCGGCAGCGGCTTTGACGATGCCCAGATCGCCCGGACAAAATCATGATCGGGCAGCGCCAGCAAATCGGCTTGCGTGGTCACCGCAAAGCCGGCCTCGCGTGCCTTTGCGAGCAATGTTTCCAGCGCCGCATCGGTCAGCTCATGGCTCCACCGGTCCCGCTCCTCGCGCCAGATGATGTCGGGCTGGGCGGTGTGACGCACGACGATGACCGTTTCAACGCGCGGCGGGACAGTGACAAGGCTGGAGGCAATCGCGATCCGGACGCGCGCGGCATCTGCCGCGCTAATTCGGCCCTCACTGCCCAGCGTGATCAGCGCGCGGCCAACGCCGCGCATGACATCGGATCGCTCGACCGAAACTTCGCCTGCCAGGGTTTCCTTGACGGTGTCGAGGATCGTAGCAGCATCCGCTGCCGGCAAGCCCAGATCGGTATCGGCCAGTATCGCCAGCGCGGTCGCGACCGGGACGTAATTGTCGAGTGCAGGATCGGTATAGGCGTTTTTGAACGCCGCGACCTGGGCGTTGCGATAGCTGCCGTCCGAGGTAACAATAACGCGAGCACCCGCATCGCAGATCCGGTCTGACAGCGTTTTGTCGCTGAACCCGCCGAACACCGCAGTGTAGACAATGCCCAATCGCTTGGCTGCTTCCGTCCAGTAAATCTGCGGGACAATGCTCGGCATGTTGAGCGCAATGCGATCGCCGGCCTTTAGGCCAAGCGCCTTCAACGCCAGCGCGCATTTTGCGGTCTCGAGCAGCAGCTGCTTGCGCGACACAGTGAAGCTATCGACGGGTGCGCCGGCGCCGCCCCTCGCCGACATATCCCAGCGATCGCCCTCAAAGATCAGCGCGGTCTCATCGCCGTGGCCGCTCAGCACATGGCGATCGACTTCGCTGAAGCAGGCGTTGGTCCGCCCACCGACAAACCAGCGCCAATGCGGCGGCTCCGACGCGTCAAATGCCGTTGTCCAGGGTGTAAATGTTACGGGAAGGTCAGCCGTTACTGCATTGCCGGTCTGTGCATCCCAACCCGACCAGCGCCCTTCGTTATCGCGACTGAGCCAGGCTCCAGATGGGCCGATCTCAGCCACGAACCAGTGCATTGACCGCATGGCAATGTCGCCATGAAACGCGCCAGGATCAGCAAGCACGGCAGACCGCATCGCGTCCCAGTCAGCGCGGGTTCGGACAGGGTTGTAATGAGGAGCCATATCAGTCGCGGACATGGAAGTTCCCAGCATGCCCGAATCATCCCCCGGCTTTTGTTATAGCGCTATTGAGCCCCAATATCGCGCAATTGGCAACATCGTCGGACTTGGTGGCTGGCAGCTGCTATCGGCCCAACACACCAAGACTCAACGGGCCCTGAGCCACGGCGACCTGATCGACGTCTTAGCGATCGACCTGAAATCAGTTATAATATTGATCATAGTATCGCTGTGAACCATAGCCAAACCCGTAGTTATCGCTGCCGATGCCGCCGCTGTAACGGTTCAAAACAGTCCCCATACATGGAGCGGGATTTAGCAACTCGATGGCATCGCGAACCTGATTTGCTGTCGTCCTGCCCTCCTCGACAACAAACAAATAGGCATCGATTTCACGCAACACGATCGCGGTGTCGTCATTGGCAAAAGCCGGCGGCAGATCACAGATGCAGATAATGTTGCCTGGCAGCGATCGCATTGCCTTAACGAGTGTGCGCAATCGGCTTCCCGCCAAAAGCTCTGCAGAGGAGTCATTGGTCGGAAATGACGGAAAAATGGTCAGGCCGGTATCTGCGACATCATATGCAGCCGCATCCAAAGAGTCGATTTCCCCGGCCAGAAAGCTGTTGATACCGGGACCTTCGGGAATATCGAATTTTTCCGCAATCGATCCGCGCCGCAGATCGAGGTCGAACAGCAGCGTTCTCGTGCCGGGAATTCGACTGAGCGACGCCGCAATATTGCTGGCCATGAATGACTTGCCGACCCGCGGCGTGGCCGACGTAATCCCAATTATTTTCCAGTTCCTGGCACGCATGATTTTAATCATCTGCGCGCGCAGCAGGTTGAAGGGGCGTGATCGCCGATCCCGGCTGTCAAATCCGAAAACCCCGCGGCTGGGACAATCATGAATGTCCAAAGCCTCGATCGATGTGCTGCGGGGCAAAATTGTCGCAGGCGATAACGCCGATTCCGGGACGGCCGCGTCCCAAGCGTCAGATATGCTCACAAAACATCATCCTCTTCATCTGACTTGGCGCGCCGCTTGAACCACATGCGCCGCTTTCGCCGACTCTTCTTCGAAAGAACCGGCACCACTCCCAGCGGCGGCGCACCGACAATGTTGGTCAATGTGGCGACGTTGCGGATCGGATGCAGCATCAGTTCAACCAGAAAAGCGAGTGCGACGCCAAACCCAAGCCCGCCAAGAACACCCCCGGCAATCACCAGCGGCCGATTTGGACTGCTTGGCGTATCGGGGGTCACTGGTGGATCGATCAGCGTCAGCCTTTCCCCGCGCTGTTCTTCGGTCAATTTGGCCATTGATCGCGCCGACAGCAGGTTGGACGATACCTTGCCCAGATCATTGCGGACCTGATCGGCTTTCGCCTGGAGCTGCGCGACTTGCTGGGCCACGACGGGGCCACGAGCCTGCGCGGCCACCATCGTCGCAGCCCGTCCCTGCGCGACCGCGCGAGCACGCGTCAGTTCAGCAATGGACTGATTGTTGACGGCGATTTGCCCCTGCACCGAACTCGACACCGCATTCGCCTGAAACTTTGAGGCATTGGCCTTGGCGGCCGCCAGCCGACTTTCCGCCAACTTTACGTCGGGATGATCGTCGGAATATTGTGCGCGCGCGGCAGCCAGCGCTGCTTCCGCGCCAACAACATTGGGGTCTCGACCCACCGCAGTGCCACCCGTTTGAGCGAGAAGCTGGGCGTTTTCACGGCGCAACGCAGCGATCTGGCTGTCATAGTCGCCACCGCCAATCGTAATCATGCCAAGCCCCGAACTGCTCGACAGGGCCGCCCCGTTCTGGCCGGTTATGCGATTAATCTCGCCTTCAATGCTATCGACCTGCTTTTGAAGACTATTTTGCTGATCCTCCAAAAAGCTGACATTGTTCTGGGCCTGCGACTGCGATTCCGACGCATCGAGTTTGAGCAACCGGTCGACAAAGCTCTGCGCTACCAGCTGCGCTTCGCCTGGCTTGGGGTAATCAAACGACAGCGAAAACGCGATTGATCCTGCGCCGGCATTTCCACGCGCTCCCTGCGCGATTTCGGCATCAACCGCGCTGATATCGGTGGCCTTGCGCATCCGATCAACAAGTTTGGACAGCGGCTCCGAATGGCTCGAGGCATTGTATAAATTATTGTTCTGAATCAGCTCAACCAGATCCGGGCGGCTGAGGATCTGCTGGCGGATTTTCGCAATCCGGCGATCGATCACATCATCGACCGGATTATTGCCAACGCCCCCTGGCAGGTTCTGCGACTGGACCAGAAAAACCGCACTGGACCGATAGGAGCGCGGCAGCAGGAAAGCCGCCGCGACTGCCACAATGGCAATGATCACTGCGGGCGGAATGATAAACCACTTACGCTGCCAGAGGATGGTGGGAATGCTGGCCAATATACCCGAAGACGGCCCGTCCTGCTCAGCAGCCAAGCCCAGACCTTCCTTCACCGCGGATCTCCAAAGCTTACTCTAACACCAACTTGGCCGCCATAATCGGCACCCGACACGGCCAACCCGCCAAGTATTTTCCGGTACTGGCTACCAACGACAAGGCGCAAATTCCGGCGCAACACGTGCTCATATCCCAATGATGCGCGGAAATATTCATTCTGACCGCTGACGTTCAACTGGTTGTTCGCGTTGGTTGTGTATCCGACGGTTCCGAAAATCGATCCATGCTCGGTTACCCTGTAGGAATAGCTGGCGTCGACCGCGGTCTCGTTCTGCGTGCCGCTGATACCCGTCGGCAACACAGCCCGGCTCGCATTGAGACAAAAATTTGCCCGCGTGGTCGTGTTGCAAAGCCGCAGATTGCCAGAAAATGTCGTCGAGTTGCCAAAGGCGCTCCGCTCAACGAACGATACGCCAACGGCGCCGTCAGCTTTCCAGCGGGCACTCAGGGTTGCCGAGAACGCCCCTTGGACCGAATAAATCCTGGAATCGCCCAGCGCACCGCCATAATTATACTGCGCCGCCGATCCTTGGACGCCAAGGCGCAGGTGCTCGCTCACCACCCGCGAATAGCCGACCGAACCGCCATATCCATCATTGTTGCCGAGCGCAGCGAACTGGCCGTACCGTGACCGGACATAAAATCCGCTGACCAACAGCGAATCTCTCGCTGAAAGTTCGACGGTGACGTCGCCGGTGCCTCTCAACGTCTCGCGGCGATCTCGCGTGCCAAACAGGGAAAGGTCCGTACCCGACGTCACGGGCAATGTTGGCAGCGTCGGGTCGATCACGCCAAATACCTGAGTGTTGCCCCCGATGATCGCGCTGTCGTACCGAACGTTGAAATGTGTTTTGACGTGCTCGACTGGCGTGCCGGTATAATCGAGCCCGACATCATAATTGCCAACATCACCGTAGCGTTCGAAGTAACGCAGGTATTCGGCGGAAGCCGACAGCGTAAATACGCTGCGTTCATTCACAAGCTTGACCTTCGGCGCGATCGCCAGCGTCGCCGACGCAGTCCCTGTATCGCCCGTGCTTACTGAAAATGGGTTCGCCGAATAGCCGACATCTGCGCGTGCTTCCGCGCTGACCCGTATATCCGACTCTGCATAGGCAACGCCGGGAAGCGAGACGAAAGCGAGCGGCGCGATCAGCGCCAGCCGGGAGGGGCGCAGCATGATCATGGGACGATCACCGTATCGCCGCTTTCAAGCTGCGGCAGCCCAGCCAGATCGCGTTCGCTTGGATTACCCTTAAGCACGTCGCTCAATCGTACCTTGATTGCGACAAGCCGACCGCCAGATTTGCGCAGGATTGCCACATTACCGACATCGGCAAATTCCGCCGGCCCCCCAGCCATCGATAAAGCTTCCAGAACATTGACGTAGCGGCCGGGGGTGAATGCGCCAGGCGCCCTGACCTTGCCTGCCACAGAAAATTGGAGTCCGGTTGCCGCTCTGACCGTTACCGTTACTTGGGGGACATTCTCGCGATATTGCGATTTGAGGCCACGCGATATCTCTGCCTCAATATCCCGGGGCAGCTTGTTGAGCGCATCGACCTGACCAACAAGCGGGAAGGAAAACGTGCCGTCGGGGAGAATTTTAACCGTCCGCTGCAGCCGTTCTTCGCCCCACACATAAACCTCGACGTCATCGCCGGGATTAATTCGATAGGCGCGAAGCGACGGTGTTGCTTGCGTCGTGCTACCTGCGGTATCCGTCTGCGCCTGTAACGGCACCGCATCAAGAAGCCCGCCCAGCAATATTCCGTACGCCATCCACGTTATAATTGCGCGCATTTCAAGACCCCAAAAAACCGTGCGGTTCCCTTAACCGAAATTGCCCCGACAGAGCTAGGCGTAATTAGCCCGCGCCGAGTAAGCTGGATGCAGCATTGCGTTACCTGTTCGATCAGCGCAAATTCACTTTGCCTATTTCGATCACAAACGCAAAGTTGTTAACCCATTAACCAATTGAGTCTTTTCTTGTATGCTGCCTTGTCGATTGCGCATCCCGTTAATCTCGCTGGCGTTAGTATTATCTGCTTGCACCTCGCGTGATCAGGCCGCAGCCAATGCGGCTGCCGAAGCTGAGGCTGCTTTTGGCCAAGGTCGGATTCCGGCAGCGATCCGATCGATCAAAGCTGCGCTCGCGGTGCGCGATGACGTCAGCGATTATTGGCTACTTTTGGCCCGAATTGACACAGCTGCCAAAGACCTGCCTGGCGCCTTCGACGCTTATGAACATGTCATCGCCCTTGATCGTGGCAACGTCGAGGCTTTGCGCCTTTTGTGCCAATTGGGTGTAACCGTTAACGTACCCGACAAAGTGGACAAATATGCCGACAAGCTTTTACTACTAACGCCAACCGACCCTTTGCCACTGGTAGCAAAAGGCGGCGCCGCGTTGCAGCGCGGCGATACAAAGGGCGCGCTGCAATTTGCCGAACAGGTCCTGACCGCTAACCCACAGGACAATGACGCCCTTATTCTCAAGGGTCGAACCCTGGCAGCGCGAGGCGATGTCGTTGGCGCCGCCAATCTCATCGAAGGAGCGCAGGTCGGGGGAGATGACGACAGCGCCAAGTTGAAGTTCCTTAAGGATCTGTACGTGCGAGCGGCTGATCGCGCAAACTATCAAGCGACCCTTAAGCGCCTCGCCGCCGTGGCCCCTGACGACGCCGATATCCAGCTCGAATATGCGGATATGCTTTTCCAGATTGGCCAATCTGCAGCTGCCAATGCTGTCATTTTTCAACAGATGCAGCGGCACCCCAACGATGTCGGGATTGCGACCGCCATCCTGGACGTTTGGCTAAAGCAAGGACCAGACGCGCTAGCTCCCGACCAACTTGAAAGCCGCGCGTCTGCTGTCTCGCTGGAAATGAAGTCGGTCTTCGCTCGATTTGCCAACGAAATTGGCCGCCCTGATCTGGCCATCGCGATTTTGCCGCGCACCTTCGCTGACGCCAGCCCCGGACCTGCATTGTCGGACGCCAAGGCGGCCCTGGCTTTTGCCGCGGGGCTACAAGGCCGCTCAGCCTATGCGATGGGCGTTCTTGATGAGATCCTGTCCACCGACGAAGGCCATCCTGCCGCCCTGCTGGCGCGGGCGCGGCTGAAGGCTGCTGGCAAGGATTTGACGGGAGCCATCTCTGATGCGCGCCAATTGGTCGCCGAAGACCCCCGAAATGTCGCCGCGCGGCTGTCGTTGGTTGATTTTTTGACCATGCGAAAAGACGGCGATCTCGCACTGAGCGCGTTGCGCGAGGCTGTCCGGACGATCCCCGAGGATCCGCGCCTAGCCGCCAGGCTGGCAAAACTATTTATTGGCCGTGGCGATCGGGCGGCGGCAGCAGATATTCTTCGCGATCTGCTGCGCGCCGCCCCTGTCAGCCTGCGGGCATTGCGGCTGCGCGCTGCGCTGGACCCAACAGGGCCGCCGATGCGCGTGGGTTAGGGGCCACCCGCCGCACGCACCGCATCCCTAGGGTTACCCGTGAGGGTACCCGCCATTTGCTCGGCCGCTCAGCTGCTCTTTTTATCCGCCGGTGGTGCCTTGGGAGGCGCATAACCTGGCTGGTATTCCACCTTTGCTGTCGCCTTTGCCTTATCAAGCTCACGACGCATCGCGTCCGACAATGCCTGCTGGCGCAACAGGTTTACGGCAGCCGGCTTGGCCTGATCGTCGGGTGTGGGCACCGATTCCGTCGCTGTGATCACACTGGCGACCATCCGGCCGTTATCGGGGATAACAAACGGTTCACCGGGAGGCAGCGAGGTGATGCGCTTGGCTATTTCCGGAGGTATTGACCCAGTGTCCAATTGCCCCTTGCCTCGTGCAAACTGGATATGGCGGGCAGTCAGGACTGCCGCGACCGCATCCAGCGAATGCGCGGGTTCGAGTGCCTTCACGATGGTTGCGTCCGCCGTCTGCGGAAATACGATCTGGTCGAGCACGTAACGCTTGCGCTCCTGGAACAACGATGGGTTGGTCGTAATGAAACGACCCACCGCGCTACTGTCGGGCAGCGAAATATTCTTTGAAACCTTGTTCGCCAGCAGGTTGATGATCAGCGTATCCTGCGACCGTCGCACCTGATCGAGATAGGCCGGTGACTGGTCGAGTCCCTGGGCCTTTGCGGCCTGGACGAGCAATTTGCGATCGACCACGCGTTGCAGCACTTGTGTCAGGACCTGCTTCTTGTCTGCGCCGGGCGGGACTGTCGCTCCCTGCAGTTCCGCGTTCAGGTCCTGCTGGGTGATCTCCTCACCGTTGACGATAGCAACAACTTGCCCGCCAACCGATTTCTGGCACCCGCCAACCAACAGCAAGACGGCTCCGGCGGCGGCCATGAATTTGAATTCTGAGCTCACACATTTTCTCCCAGGCACAGTTCGGCCGTCGATAGGCCGCTGTTATTAAAACTATCGCAACTTCGCGCCGACCAATACTTGGCGCATTCTCGGATTCACATTCGCATAAAGGATGCGCGCAAAGGCATCGAGCATTTCAATGCCAACCCCTTGCGTGATTGATGAAATTCTAACCAGCAGGCCGTCGGGGATATCCCCGTGCAGATTCTGCACGAATACAGCCCATCGCTGATCTGACCAGCGGCGCGGAAAATAGTCCCCCATTCGCGTCCAGTAGATCATTTCCTCGCGGCGCAGACCAGTTTCCGCAACAATATGGCGCGACGGAATATCGATATTCTGCGCCATTGGAGTGATGTGGGGTTCGATTGTCGTCAGCCGAAATCCACCTGCCGGGTAGCATATTTCCGGACGGTGGAGCTGAATAACCCCATCCTGCATGCTATTATACGCGATCAGCAGCATTATCTGCTCGCCGTTCGGATCGGCATATGTCCGCGTGAGCAGCTGGGTATAGAGCCGCTCCTGCATCTGGTCCCGCGGCGGCAACACCAGCCCCGACGTGTCAACAAAATTCCAGTCCGCAAGACGCTTGGGAACCAGGTCTTCAATCGTCGCCTTACCCAAAAAATCGACCTGGTTTCTCGGCTTCATCGCCAGCGCCGTGCCCGATGCCAGCAAGCACCCTGCCCCCATCAGCATCTCTCGCCGGGTGCCCAGCAGCCCGGACTTCGGCGCTACATCGATGAGGGTAGGTTTGTTCATGCCGCGTGCACCTCCCGTGCAAGCCGGCGCCGGATTGGCGCCCCCAGCCAATCAAGGGCGAAAATCAAGATCAGCGCTGTCGCAAACATAACCAGGCCAGCCAGTTCGTGAACAAAGCCTTGCCCAACCGCCTCACCAAAATAATAGGTAACGAGCATCAGCAACATCACCCGAACAAAATTGGCGAGAATGGCGATGGGTAAAATGCAGCAGACCAACAGCACCATGTAGGCGAAGTTCGAACTGTGGCGGATATAGCTGTAGAACAGCCCGAGTGCAGTCAGACTGAGAAGCGAATTAAGGCCCGCGCAAGCAGCCGCGACAAGCATTTGATATTGACCAATCTGGATCGTCACACCCGATCCGGCAACCGGATAGCCCAAAGCGTGCAGCAACCAGATAACGGCCTGGGAAATGCCGATCTTGAGCGGCTGGGTAATCATCGCAAAGACAGTGTCGGGGGGCGGAAAGACAAACATCATGTAAAGCAGCGGAAACCATATCCGAGTCAGCAGTGCGCCACCCCACAGCCCATAGGCGACCAGGATCAGCGACGCGTACATCGCAAATCCCTCAATCTCGATAATCCCCGATATCCGGGCCAGCGTGAAGACGATCAGGCATGGAACAAGGAGCAGCGCCGTCAACAGCGCGTTGCCGCGTTCGATCTGCAACGGTGCGCGGCGGAGTTCGCGGATCAGCAGCCAGATGCCGGTTACAAGCACGATTGGACCGTGCGCACCTTGTTCGGTCGACCAGCTTTCCCTTGCGACATCAACCATCGTGGGAAGCGCCAGACAGGCTATCGCAACCGCGATAAAAATCGCCGGCCGCCCCAGACCGGGCATCACCGTTGTCGAACTGGCTGTTATGTCTGGCGAAAGTTTAATTCTGTCTCTCCATCACGTCACATCGTTAATATAGTTATTATCGCGATCTGGTTTTTGGCATAAATTACAAAATAATTAATTGTTTTGTAATTTTAATTCAAATTAATACGATTTTTATCAATAAATATTGCCGTACTTATTGTTTCCAGCCCGTAAAAGGCTTTAGCCCATACCAAACGTACGCGAGCGATGCCAATATTATCAGCCAAGCTAGAATTGCCTGATCATGGTTACCGAGATAATTTGCTGCCGCACATCCAATAGCTGGCGGAAAATATTGATACAGTTCATCCTTTGGTTCTTCAGCACTGGAGCGCTGTAGAAACAAGACTATCAGGCCGGCAAATATACTGACCGTCAGCCAGTCATATACTGTTTCCAAGCTACCGCTCCTTGTTGAAATTGGTTCAAACGATCTCATTTCACCGTTGCATTCGCGCCCGTTAAAATTCCCTTTGCTTTGCCGCGGAGCACCATTTCAATCATCTCAGCAGCCTGCCCAAGTCGTTGTTCAGAATGCGTTGGGATGGACGAGGACACGAACAGTCGCCGCGATGATCGTAATGTCCCGCCACAGGCTCCATTCGTTCAGGTATTCAAGATCAGCCTGCAGGCGCCTGACCAAATCTTCCCGATCGTGCGTTGCCCCGCGAAGGCCACGGATTTGCGCCAGCCCGGTAATGCCCGGCTTCAATGAATGCCGGTGCCAGTAACGTTGATCGACTTCCCAAAAGCGCTCAGCGCCTGCCAGTGAGCCCAGGGCATGCGGACGGGGACCCACCAGGCTCATATCGCCGTGCAGCACGTTGAACAATTGTGGCAGCTCGTCGATGCTCGTCGCGCGGATAAATCGGCCGACACGCGTGATGCGACAGTCACCCCTCGCGACGGACTGGGTGCCCTCTTCGTCGCAGTCGCCAATGTACATCGAGCGGAATTTCAACACCGAAAAAAGGCGATTACCCCGCCCCATGCGCTGCTGCCTGAACAAGATCGGCCCGCGGCTTTCAACCTTGATACACAAAGCAACCAGCACAAGGAGCGGCGACAGCAACACAATTGCTGGCACGGTCAGCACAAGATCCATGGTTCGCTTCAGGGCGCGATTGCGGACGTCGAGCGGGCCTGACGCCACTTGCATCACGCAGTACCCATGAAAGCGGCCAAGTCGGTTGGCCCCTACCGCATCGAATTCGGGCGCCAGCACATGGGCCTGAACATCGGTTCCCTTGAGGAGGACAGACCAGGCGGCCCGATCCTGCACCTGACAGCACACAAGAACGAAATCGGCCCCGCGGACAACATTGCCCAGCCGATCCAACATATTCGGATCTCGCAGGTTAGGCGTCAGGCCATAGTCAACGGCATTGATTACCCGAGCATTCCCCATCGGAATCGGCTGACAATTGTGAAAAATAACAAGCTCGTCGCGTAATTCATCCCTATTCTTGACAACGAAGGCCCGATTGAACGCATATCGGCCAACGATGAGCAGCGCTGCACTCGAGATGGACCCTACGCCATAAACCAAGCGAGAAAATTCGAGTGACGACCGCGCATAGAAAGCAACGAACAGGACGGCAGCAACCGCAAAGGCAAACGCCGTCAGTGCCTTGCCCAGACCTTGCCGCCAGTTGGTCAGTACCTGGAAGCCATAGGCATTACCGTTCAGTGCAACGAGCAAGAACAGGGGCAAGACCATGGAGGCCAAGTGCATACCATTGGCACCGAACACCTCGCTGTGGCGTAACAGCCCTGACACTATAAAGCCAAGGCAGATGCATAGCGAATCGATAAGGATAAGAAGGGCGTAGAGCTGAAAGCGCTGCGCTTGCTTCGAAATAGCGTTGCCCCCAAGCCGAACCTGTTCGGAGGCAGCTTCCCCTATCTCCCAATCAGCCAAGCCCATCCCCGCACCAGCTGCATTACTCTGCAGAACTACCAGAGTTTTCAGAAATGATTGCGTCCTCGAAATGAGATAGCAAACGAATCGGAAAATCTGTGTAAACGCGCCGGACGGTTAGATTTTTATTCGTCGAGCTTCAATCGCAATCGCGTATGAACTGTCGCAATTTGGGATCAAGTTCGTAGCTGCAACCTAAAAAAGATAGGCAATAACAGCAACAACCGTCGCAAATCCCGCCACCAACCCCGTGTAGCCGGCGACAATGGAAATAGTGTGCAAGAAGTCTTCGGGCACTTCAGCCAGAACGGTTTGCGATACATTTGTCACAATGCGCGCATCAGCGTCGCCGATGATCTGACCTAAAAGATCACCATAGGCTTCTGACCGGACCCGAAGATCGACGTAATTAGTCGCCGATGGGTCGGAATTGATCGCTGCCGCGTTGCCCAAAGCTTTCACCATTTCTTCTAAATTGTACTCCAAAACTAAGGCGCAAAGTGTTTATTTACGGTAAACGTCGAGGGGCGAACCTCTGGCAATTGGATTGACGGTGACGGCGTAAGAATTACCCGTACTGATCGGCAAACAACTGAAAAAATTGACAAATGCCATGCTACATCCGTATATCGGCAGCGTCCAGTCAATCCCAACGATTAAATCAGATCGACATAGTCTGGCTCGGCAGTTTTGCGGGCAGCAACTGCCGTGATCCGGCGTCGAGCTATCCGATTGAGCGGCCGTGCGCCGAAATTTCATGATTGGTGCGCTGATGCTCGAGACCAAAGCAGGTAGGTGGCGATGACTTAGCCCTTGGCGGAGGCCCTAGCCAACCTCGCCGCGGCGTCGCCATATGATCGAGATCTGGTGCGCCTATGCATGATCACTTGAATCTGCGACCACAATTATGTGCTATCCGGGAAACTTCCTAATTCGAAACGATAAGATTATTCAGTACAAATTTCGTATCTTCAAATTTGACGTAATAAATCTATCATCGGCACGACGGCCTTATCTATTGCAAAATCTGACTCTATCAATTTACGGGCATCTACCCGGATATTTTCCTGTTTTTTTTGATCAGTTATTGCCAGTTCAATTTTGTCGGCAAGCTCGCTCCAGTTGGCAGGCGTAAACAAATAGCCCGTTCGTCCATCTTCAACCAATTCCGGAATGCCCGCCACGCGGCTGGCGACGACACAAACATCAAGAGCCATCGCCTCCATCAGGACAACGGGCAGTCCCTCCATAAAGCTTGACGAGACGAGCACATCGCATTGGCTGATCGCCACGAGCGTTGCGGCTTCATCCAACCTGCCTGTGAAGGTCGTAACCTCCGTCAGCCCGAGATCTTTCGCACGCGCTTCAAGCATGGCTCTGTCAGGTCCATCGCCGACCAGAACAAGCTGGGCGGCGTGCCCCCGTTCAAGCACCTGTGAGAATGCCTCCAGTAAACCCGCCTGCCCTTTTTCAGGAGAAAGGCGACCGACGCACAGGATTCGCGCTGGACGACCCGCAAGGTTGCTCGCGGTTCGCCGTTCCGGAAGTTCGGCAAGGTCGATGCCGCAACGCACAATTGCAAATTTATGCCATTGATCGGGTGAGGTTACCCGCATCGCTTGCGCACGGCCAAACCAGGAGACGCAAGCAACAAATTGTGCAGCTTCGATCTTGCGGCCCAGCAGCAGGCCGGCGGGGTAATCCGTCTCAGAAATGCCGTGTAGCGTCAGCGACCAGGGGATGTTCAGAAATCGCGACGCCAACATCCCCACCGTCGCCGCCGAATTCGCAAAATGATTGTGAATGCGATCAATGCCGCGACGCCTTATTTCTCTGGCGAGGACGATGCTTTCAGCGAAATGGAAAAGCGCCCAGACCAGTGACTTGGCGCCGGGCACCCTGTGCGTCAATGCCACGCCCAGTGTACTAAAGTATCTCGCCGGGTGCGATACAACCGCCCACAAATGTGCGGCCACGCCCGTCCGCCTTGTTGCAGCTAGCACATAAAAGGTTTGGCCGGATTCTGCCGCAAATTCTGCAGACGCGCGCTTCGGGTCCGAAGGCGGCTTGCGGATACTGAAGCTGTCGATGTGGAGGCCCGCCTTGCGGAGCATGACGATTTCACGGCGAATGAAAGTATGCGAGGTCGCAGGGTAAAGGCTCACAAGATAAGCAATCCGCACGTCGCCATTTTCCTATTTATAGACAGACAATACTGCGATTTCGGTACCATGCCGCAGAAGTTTATAGTCGATGTTTATTTGTAAAAGATGTTCGATTGAGACGATCCATTACGGATTTTCCGTAATCCACGCCAAATACCTTGCGATTCCGCAAATTTGGCCAGCACCATGAAAAATCCATATTGCCAGGAAAGCCGAACAAAGACCCCACGTCGAAACGCAATGCGGGCTATTTGAACGCAATATACCAGCAGAGTGAGAACCAGCGAGAGCGGCGATATCAGGATGGCCAAGGCAACAGCAGCAACCGGGACCGCTGATCCCCAGAACAGGCTGCTCAAAATTTCTCGAAAATAAAGCTGGAAAGGCCGATTGCGGGTGGTGCGCCACACCTGGAGATAACCAAGTCCGGTTCTTACCCCGCGGAGCCACCATTGGCGCACATCGAGCATTGCGGCGTCATGCAACGTCATGTCTGCGTCCAGACGCCAGATTTTCCAACCCTGTGCCCGCAAGCGAGCACACATTTCGGGCTCCTCTCCGGCGATAAGACGTGCGTCGTACCCGTCGACGCCCTTGAATGCGTCAACCCGGATCAGCGCGTCGCCACCGCATGCCGACGCTTCGCCGATCGGCGTGTTCCATTCGAGATCGCACAGCCGGTTATAAAAAGAGGTCTCTGGAGAGATTTCGCGGCGGCGGCCGCAAACTACTGCCACCCCGTCATTGTCCCGTATGAAGGCTACAGCATCCTCGATCCAGCCGTCCACGACTTCGCAATCGCCATCAACAAATTGGACCAGCGTCGTGGCCGGTGCTTTTGCAGTCAGCTCCGAAAAGCCGGCGTTACGCGCTCGGGCCGCGGTAAAGGGAACGGACAAATCGAGCGCGACGACATGCACGCCGCGCGCTTGCGCTTCGGCAACGCTGGCGTCAGTGGAACCAGAATCAACGTAGACAGCACAATGCGCGTGTCGAATGCTGTCGAGGCAGCGAACCAATCGCTGTCCTTCGTTGCGACCGATTACAACATAACCGATCATGGGTCCCGGTGCGTCAACCACGGCGTTGCCCGATTAATCGGGCAATTGATAGGCGCGTCGCAAAAGCATCAACATAGTCAAACGAGTCCGACCTTTTCCGCACAGGCAATTCGAGGACGATCAAGACTGTCATAATGATGATGCGCGCCCCAAAAAATTAACTGCCCTGTGGGAATTCACCAACTGCCATGTATCGGAGCGTATCTAAGGCCGCAATTACGCGCGGTCCGAAAACATCACCAACTTCGCTCAAGGGCGGCGGCCAACCTCACGACCTGCCAAGCGCGTTCTGTTCCGCTGCAAGGTGGCGCAGAGGCCAACGCTGCAGGATTCCGCACCAGCGGTCCGCGAGCACCGCGTGATCAGCGCAACCGCGTGAAATTTTATGGCGCCGAAAGAAAATTCGATTATCGCCCCCGGAGCCCGCAGAAAAATCCTGCAGCGCGAGAGGAACAAGAGTTTCTGCACGACAATTCTGCACGACAATTCCGCACGACAAGGGGTCACCGTAATGCGCATTCTCTTCGCGCTACCAGGATTTCACCGATATGATCGCGGCGCCGAGATCGCCCTGTCCAGCGTCGCGTCCGAGCTGGCGACATCAGGCGACGACGTCACCCTTATCGGATCCGGCGAACCCCGCGAAGGAAAGCCATATCGCTTCATTCACGCCGCATCGATACGTCGTGAGCGTTTCGAGAGGCTTCCCAGTTTGCCCGTCTTCCGAAACAACACAAGTTACGAAGAGGCAACATTTGCGGTCTCACTGGCCGCCAAGTTTCGTCCGCGTGATTATGATGTTACCGTCACCTGCTCCTTTCCTTTTACAAATTGGGTACTTCGTCGACCCACGCTTGTCGGACGCCGCCCGCCCCATGTCTTCGTGACACAGAACGGCGATTGGCCATCGGTTGCCAACAACTCCGAATATCGATTCTTCGGGTGTGACGGATTGGTCTGCACAAATCCGGACTATTTCGAGAATAATCGCGAGTTGCGGCGTTGCGCCATGATCCCCAATGGCATCGACGTAGCAAAGTTTTCCAAAGGGATCGCCGACCGAGCCGCTTTTGGATTGAGAGAAGATGCGCAAATCGTCCTGATGGTCAGCGCCCATATCGAGAGCAAGCGTGTCGAGCAGGGAATTCGCGCGGTCGCCGCAATCGCCGGCGCGCATCTGGTTGTTGCGGGAGATGGGCCGCTGCGCGAACGCGCGGAGGCGCTGGCTAATGACCTGATGCCTGGGCGATATCGGCGGATATCGGTTCCGGCAGCGCAAATGCCCGCTCTTTATCGGTCCGCCGACGTCTTTCTGCATCTGTCCGAATATGAGTCGTTCGGCAATGTCTACGTCGAGGCGATGGCGTCTGGCCTGCCTGTCGTCGCGCACGACAATCCGCGCAATCGCTGGCTGGTTGGTGACGAAGAATATCTGGTGGATTCAACGAATCTGGAAGCGCTGAGCTCGCAGATCGATAATGCCTTGAATAAAAAGCTGCCAGTACGCGACGCGCAGTGTGCCGTGGAGCGGTTTTCGATCGCGGCTGTCGCCGAGAGCTATCGCTCATTCTTTCGGCAAATTGTCGGCAGAGCTTAGAAATTCGATTGATCAGACCGTTTTAAAATAGTCGATCGTCCGTCCCAAACCCTCTCGAAGCTGTATTTTCGGCTCCCAGCCAAGCTTTTCCTGCGCCAGGGATATATTGGGGCGACGTTGCAGCGGATCATCCTGCGGCAACGGGCGGAAAGCAAGTTTCGACTTTGACCCCGTCAGCTCGATCACCAGTTCGGCGAGCTCCCGGATCGTAAATTCGTTTGGATTGCCCACATTCACCGGGCCGGTAAAATTGCTGGACCCCATGAGCTTAACAAAACCATCGACCAGATCGTCGACGAAGCAGAAGCTGCGCGTTTGCGAACCATCACCGTAAAGTGTGATGTCCTCGTCGCGCAGAGCCTGCATGATGAAATTCGACACCACTCGTCCATCGGACGGATGCATGCGGGGACCGTAAGTATTGAAAATACGGATAACTTTTATGTCCAGCGCATGCTGGCGATGGTAATCGAAAAAGAGCGTCTCTGCGCACCTTTTCCCCTCATCATAACACGAACGGGGGCCGATCGGATTGACGTTGCCCCAGTAACTTTCGACCTGGGGATGGACGGTTGGGTCCCCATAGACCTCGCTCGTTGAGGCCTGCAGGATCCGGCAACGCAGGCGCTTGGCAAGACCGAGCATATTGATCGCCCCGTTGACCGAAACCTTCGTGGTCTGGACCGGGTCATGCTGATAATGCACGGGCGACGCCGGGCAGGCGAGATTGTAGATTTCGTCAACTTCAACGAACAGCGGAAAACAGATATCGTGCCGCATAAATTCAAAGCGGGGATGCTGCAGCAGATGTGCAATGTTGCGCTTGCTGCCCGTGAACAGGTTGTCCACGCATAAAACTTCATGGCCTTCGCCGAGCAACCGGTCGATCAGGTGAGAGCCCAAAAATCCGGCCCCGCCTGTAACCAGCACTCGCTTTTGCGAAAAGTAATTGCGCGCCACTCGAAAGTCCCTCCTCCGCCCGTCGGTATGCCCTTTATCGATGCAGCCCGCCGTGGCAAGGGTACGGTCAGACTAATTTAAAGTCGGTCCACGCCAAACAAGGGCACGCTGCAAGGAGTAACAATGAGCCTGGTTGTAGCGATGCTTTGGTTAGCTGCGGTGATACCTTCTTGTGTGTTAACGATCTTTGCTGTTGAAGTTATTGCTTACTTCATTCCTCGTTCCACATTGGCGATCGCCCAGTCGACGGACTCGCTCGCCGTCTTGGTTCCCGCGCATGATGAAGCGCCCATCATCGGCAAAATGCTGGCCGCCTTGTCGTTAAGGGATCCGTCTATCCGCATTGTGGTCATCGCCGACAATTGCTCTGACGACACTGCTGCGATCGCACGCGCATCAGGGGTCGAGGTGGTTGAACGCCATGATCCTTTGCGGCGCGGCAAAGGGTTCGCCTTGGCGGCAGGCCGCGATTACCTCGCAACGAACATTGAACGGCCTCCACCCATTTGCGTCGCGGTCCTCGATGCCGACTGCCTGCCAGTGGGCAATAGCCTTGCGTTGCTTCGTGATGCAGTGGTTGCCTGGCAAAGACCCGTGCAGTCAACAAATCTTCTCCAGGGAACGCTTTCGGACCCGCCCCTTGTGCAGATGTCAAACTTCGCGTTTCTGATCAAAAATCTGGTTCGTCAGCGTGGCATTGCAATACTGGGCGGCAGCACAATCCTGACCGGGACCGGGATGGCTTTTCCATGGCCATTTTTCGCCCAGGCCGCTTTGTCCACTGGCAATATCGTGGAGGATCTGGGTCTGGCCATAGAGGCTGCGCGCGATGGAAATCCACCAGCATTCCTGGAAGCGGCGCGCTTTCTGAGCCCGCCAGCCGCGCAAGAAGCCACGATTATGCAGCGAACGCGTTGGGAGCGGGGATTTATCGGCACCGCGCGCAAACATGCATTCCCGCTGATCATCGAAGGCATTGTGCGACGCAAGCGGTCATTGTTTGGGCTTGGCCTGCACTTGCTCGTGCCGCCCTTTGCGCTGCTGATTGGAACCGCAAGCGTGGTGCTGATGGCGATTATCGTAATAGGTGCCGTAATTGGTGATGTTGCTCCAGCAATATTGCTGCTGTCGGCGTTGCTTGTTGCTTGCGGCTGCGTCTTCCTCGCTTGGCTAGCCGTCGGGCGAACAACGCTGGCCGCATCGACATTATGGAAGTTACCCGCGTATGTAACGTGGAAGATCCCGCTGTATCTGGGGTCGGTTAGTCGCCAAAGTATTGAGTGGATCAGGACGCCGCGACGCTGATTGGATACGCATGGGGCGCGCATTGATCGCCCCCCAATCAAAGAGATTTGCGCCACACAGCGTCCCGGACCGCTGTTCCCGGGATTGGCCCGCTCAATTGCGCTAAATAACGCGCCAGAGAACGACGATGCCGATGGCCCAAAGCGACGCTACAAGACCACCTAATATATAGGCCCTGGCGAGATACGATAATCGCCTAGGTCCCTGCCTGCCCGCCTCGGAAACGCGCCCGGAAGGCATACCGTCCGACAGGAAATCGGCAGATATGACGTCTCTCGATCGCAGCGCAGCGCTGACTTCCAGATCGCTGAGCGGCGAGAGGAACTCGCACCCATAGGCAAGGCCAATGCGACGGACAATCCGGACACGTCGCCGCACGGAACCGCCAATACTCAAGCCAATGATCAACCCGATCTCAAGATCGGCAATTGTCGACATCGCAAAGCCTGTTCGCGACAGGTTTTCAACCATGGCTTCTATTGGTTTATTATCGGCTGCCCGAAGAGTGATCGGTCGTTCTGCAACAACACGATTTGCACGACGACTATCAGGATATAGCCGAGCGACCAACCGAGGCCCGATCGATTCTTCTTCTACCGTCATAGATGACATCATAATAACACTATCCAAAGCGACCCAATTAAATCGGACAGTACGGCAAACACGTCAGCACCATATTTCTAATTTTCGTATTAACTGACGCTTTTTAAATTCAAAAAATACTTCTTAAAATGTTTGATCAATTGAATCTATCAGAGATTGGTTGCCTTGCAAGAATATTTTTGATGCGCGCCCGTTGGCCAGAGTAAATTGCCGGATGATTTACAAAAATTTACCACGCCCAAAATTATTGCACTGCAGCGAATTGTTCATCAGCCTGGTTATCATTACTCGCGGAGACGAGGGCGGGCAATCTTTGCGGAACTACGAGAACAACGGTCGCCCGGATACGAACCGGCATCCGCTGCGCCATTTTTGCTGCTGCAGCCAGCAGGCGTGAATGGTGGCCGGATGGAACCGACATTCCGAGAGCATCAGCTTCTCTGCTGGCGGAACAAGCCGGGCGCAGCTTCTGAACTGATCAAATCTTCCGGTCATTTACAGGTGGAAACTAATGCCAGCTTGATAGAAGCCCGCCGGGGTTGCGGGGTTGAAATTAAAGCCGATGCAATCGGGGACTGTTTGCGCGGCCGTACTGGTATAAGTATGAAACGGTTGCTGCCTTGGGGGTGTATATTGATACGGTGTAGCTTCAATCGAGCGCCTCAGTGATTCTGCTGGTCTACTGGAGTCTTATTCTATCCACCGCATGTTATGCTGCTCTTGCAGTGTGGCGGATAGCGATTGCGCGCGAACACCCTGGCGCGACCTATCTCGGTGTGGCGTTCCTGGGCATGGCGGCATGGAGCGGCGCTATGCTGCTTCGGTTGCCACAGCTCGTCGCGATTGCCGAAGTCGCCCGGGATTTTGGTTGGCTGGTCTATATTTACTCGACCACGCGTGCTTCCGAACAGAATCACGATGTTAGGCGGGGCATTCGACGCTTCTGCCTGGGCCTTACGGGGTTGATGCTGGTTCGGCTGGTGCTGTCGATTGCGTTCGCACTCTTCATCCTGGATGCTGAGACTGATAGTTCGTTATTTGTCATAACGCTGGCTATTCGCTGGACCTATGCCCTGATCGGGCTCTTGTTCGCGCATTATCTCTACCGGTCAACAGCGCCAGAAACGGGGTCTGGATTTCGCCTGATCGTGGTCGCCCTTGGGGTATTGTGGGCATATGATCTAAATATTTTCACGCTTTTGGTTCTGGGTTACCGCCAAGCCCTGCTTTTGTCGGACCTGCGAGGCGCCGTTTTGCTGGCTTTGCTGCCCGCTTTTGCCATCGCGGCCAGGCGGAAGGAACGCTGGAAACTTGCTCTATCGCGTCAGGCCGCAACGCAATCCTTGTTACTGTTTGGTCTTGGCGGCTATTTTGTTGCCGTTTCTACAGCCACCAGGGCACTGATTTGGGCCGGAGGGCATGCGGCCGATCTTGCCAAAGTCCTTGTCGCTGCATTTTTCACGCTGATCATTCTAGCCTTTTCCTTCGCACCCAAGCTGAGGGCGCGGTTAAAGGCAGTGGTTGTCCGCAACCTCTTCGAATATCGCTATGATTACCGAAGCGAATGGCTTCGATTTAGTGCCACCATCGGCAACGATGCCATGCCCGGCGTTTCCGCAGAGGAACGGATGATCCGATCGGTCATCGACATCACTGAATCGGTCGGCGGCGCCCTGCTCATCGTGGAACGCAGTGGCAGCCTTGCCCTGGCCGCGACATGGCTTTGGCCGGTGCAGGGCATGTTTTCGCAATCGCTGACGGTCGACCCCGGCTGGCTAAGGGCGATCGCCGACCATGGAAATATCCTTACTCTTGATGAAGTTCGTGGCGCCGGCACCGCTTTGTCCGCAGATGCGGAGGTGCCCGAATGGCTGCTGGCCGAGCATCATGCCTGGGCGGCAGTGCCATTGGTGCGATCAGGGCGATTGGTAGGGATCATGGTATTAGGGCGCCCGCGGCTAGAGCGTGAACTCGACTGGGAGGATTTTGACCTGTTGAAGGTCATTGCGCAGCAGGTGGCCGTCCATCTGACCGACGCCCAAAGTCAATTGGAGCTGGAGGAAGCGCGTCGCTATGAAGAGTTCAACCGCCGGTTTGCATTTATTATTCACGATTTGAAAAATCTGGTCAGTCAATTGTCGCTTGTTTCGAGCAACGCGGCCGAGCACAGCGCCAACCCGAAATTCCAGGTTGCGATGGCAAAAACGCTGGAAAATGCGACGGGGAAAATGACGACATTGCTGGCGCGTCTTTCGACCGACCGGGCACCCGCCAAGCTCAACATCGCGCCGGTCGAGCTCGACAAATTGTTGTTAAGACTGTCGCGCGAAAACCGCCCCGACGGCGCGATCCGGGTCGCGATCGAGCAACAATGCTGCATCCTTGCCGATGAGGAGCAACTGACCGAGGCACTAGGCCATCTCCTGACAAACGCTATTGAGGCAAGCCCGGAAGATGCAGAAGTTTTTCTGTCGCTTACCATCTGGGAAGAAACAGCCGTTATTACTGTGGAAGATCACGGTTGCGGTATGTCGACAGATTTTATTCACAAGGAATTATTCAAACCTTTTTCGTCTACCAAAGCCAATGGGTTCGGTATTGGCGCTGCCGAAGCACGAACGCTCATTCTTGCGATGGGTGGAACGCTTGATGTCATCAGTGTTGTGGGGGACGGCACGCGATTCATTGTAAAATTTCCGCTTGTCTTTGACGCGGATGGAAGCAGGAACTGAACTGGATGGCGCGCGTAGCAAAACCAAAGCTTCTCATCGTTGAGGATGATATCGGGCTGCAGAGCCAGTTAGAATGGGCCTTTGAAGCCTATGACGTGATCGTTGCTTCGGACCGTAAGGCTGCGCTGACGGCGCTGCGAAACCATAAGCCTGCCGTGGTGACGCTGGATTTGGGTCTGCCGCCCGATGCCGATGGTGCGACCGAAGGGTTATCGGCGTTGCGAGAGATCATGGCAGCGTGCCCGTCAACCAAAGTCATTGTCGCATCAGGACATGAAGCGCGGGAAAGCGCGCAGACCGCGATCGCACTCGGCGCATTTGATTTCTATGCCAAGCCCATCGTTATTGCCGATCTCCGGCTGATCGTCGCGCGCGCCTTCCATATTCATGCGCTGGAATTGGACAATCAGAAAAGCGCGCCCGCAACCTCCGCCGATGGCATCATTACCGGCTCCGCAGAAATGATGGAAGTTTTGCGCACGGTCGACAAAGTGGCTGCGGCAGAGGCTACAGTGATGCTGCTCGGCGCATCAGGAACCGGCAAGGAGCTGCTTGCCAAGGCCATTCACACCAAGAGTTCGCGCGGGACCGGCAATTTCGTGGCCATCAATTGCGCCGCCATCCCTGACACGCTGCTCGAAGCCGAATTATTTGGTCACGAGCGCGGCGCCTTCACCGGCGCGGTCAAGACCACCATCGGCAAGATCGAAATGGCGCAAGGCGGCACGCTCTTCCTTGATGAAATTGGAGATGTGCCGGCGGGCACCCAGGTGAAGCTGCTGCGGTTCCTTCAGGAACGGGTGATCGAGCGGATCGGCGGACGCAAAATGATCCCGATCGATGCGCGCGTCATTACGGCAACCCACCGCGACCTGCCCAGGATGATGGCGCAGGGTGAATTTCGCGAAGACCTGTATTTTCGCCTTGCCGAAGTTATTGTCAGAGTACCGACCTTGGCAGAGCGACAAGGTGACGCCGTGCTGTTGGCCCGACATTTCCTGCAGCGGTACCGGGATGCGAAGCACACCAAGGCAAAGGGATTTTCTCCCGATGCCATCGCCGCCATTGCCGATTGGCCCTGGACAGGGAATGTGCGTGAGCTCGAAAATCGCGTGAAGCGCGCGACGATCATGGCCGATGGGCCAACGATCACCGCACGCGACCTCGACCTGGGTGATGCCGCGGCACCGGTCAAGCGATCAGAGCTGCGGGTCGCCCGCGAGCGCGCCGATCGGCTGGCCATTGTGGAAGCGATCACCGCCAACAATGGCAACCTCTCCGCAGCGGCACGCGAATTGGATATTTCGCGGCCTATGCTGTACGATCTGATGAATACTTATGGCATTCCCAGGGGCTGATCCCGTGTGGGCCCAACGCCCCCCGCCCGCCTATGGCCGGCCAAATCGGGGATCGATCAACGACATGGTACTTCGGTTTGACAACCGGACTAACCGGGCTAACACCAACATCGTCAGCGTAATCCGACAGTAAGAGGAGAGTTTCCGGGTGGAAGGCGCGAAATTACGCCGAAAGCCCAAATGGCTGATTTGGTTGCCGCGGATCTGGATCGCGCTGGCGGCTATTTTCCTCCTTTGGCAAAAATTGACCTACCGGGGCATTTTTGCCTTTGTGGCGGAATGGCAATTCAACGCGCTTGGATTTTATCATCCAGCGTTGACCTACCTCGTGCTCATGCTGGTTCTTTGTTCTCCGCTACTTTTGTTGCCCGTCGGGCGGCGCATTAAACGATCGCAACGTTCGCCATTGCCGCCCCGGGGATCGCTAAGCCACGCGATTGTCACGACGTCGCGCCTGCTGAAAGCGTTGTTCATTGCGGCGCTCGCGGCAGCAAGCGCCGCATTGGTAATCGCCTTGTTCACCCTGCTGCTGCCCAGATCGACCGGCCCAGTCGCCCGTCAGGTTATCAGCGACGAAGCACCGCCGCCGCCGGTTGGGCCCGTGGAACTGACCGGCCGCCTGCTATACGACAAAGCGTCCGCATTTAATGAGGATTTCATCCTCGCCCGGCGGAGCCGGCGATTTGCCCCGATGGTGGCAGCCGATACTGATCAAACGATCTTGCGATACTTTGTCGAGCTGCCCCCCGAAATGCCAACCGAACGGCCCAACACCGTCAGCGTTCGACGTGGGATACTCCGCAAGGGCGGCCTGCCTGGTGAACTTATCCGGCTTTATCGCTATGCCGGATTTCGGGTTGATCAGAATTACTATGTGCTCTTTGCAACACCTGAATCGATGCGCCGCGCCGATTTAACGGAAGCGGCGGAGTTATTGGTTCTGTCGGGTTTCCTAGGGTTGATGGGCGGCATTTTTACCTACCGCCGACGGCGGCTCCAAAAGGTTGCAGCCAGGCACGAAACGCCGCTAAGTAACGGTTAATATGATAGTAAGCGTGACTGCTAAGCACGCTGTAAGCGCTTTTCGTCGATATCACGACGATGTTATCGCCCTTTCCTTTGGCCGGTGCCCTTTTCGCCACGGCATTGCTATGCGGGTCGTATCGCGAGCCGAATCCCGATGGGCAGGTAGCGGATCCGCCCCGATTCTCGGCCAACCTTGCGGTTACGCATCGCCCTTCACCACCGGCCTCATCCGTGCGTCCCGGCACCCGCCTTCAGACGATCACAAAGGCGCCTGACGGGCTGTTTTACGTGACGGGTCGGGTCAATGGAACGCGCGTTCGGTTCCTGGTCGATACCGGCGCCAATCTGGTAGTCCTAACGCCGGACGATGCGCGGAGAATTGGGCTGGCGCATGGGTCACAGCGTCCATTCGAAAGCATTGAGACCGCTGGCGGCCAATCTGGCATCGCCCGCGTATCGTTGAAGCAGGTAGCGGTGGCGGGCCGTCAGCTCACCGATATCGATGCCGCAGTCTTGAACGATGGAATGCGCGTATCACTGCTCGGACAGAATGTGTTGTCAAAGCTTGGCCCGATTAGCATTTCGGGCGACGAAATCACGCTACAGGCGCAGCCCGAGAGCGGGTTCGGTGTTGATTGAATCAAAACCGGCGCTCCAGGCTTTTGGTTCACCGCGTTTTTTAGGTCGTCAGGTGCTTCCACCCGATTTGAAAACGCGCTAGGCTATCGTTGCACGCTTTTGGCGGACGGTCGGCGACCTGCGCCGGGCGGCGACGCCGATCACAAAAAATCCCAGTAACATCGTTGCCCAAGTTGACGGTTCGGGCACGGCAGCAACCACGACCGGAACGGTAACACCACCAGCGATCGGATTGGGAAGTCCGGGAGCCCCCGGACCGGCGCCAATACCTCCGGTCGCGCCAGGCGGCTGGTCTCCCCCTGCCAAGGTCAGCGCCGTGGCCGGGGCGCTTATTGATGTTCCGCCTTGTGACGCCGGTCCGGCGCCGGGGCCTGTGCCGCTCGACAGCAAGCCGGGTAGCGCCTCCGGCGGCAATGATTGGTTTGTCGGCCCAAACTGCTGACCCTGTGCATCTGGCCGACCACTCGCGGCACGACCGCTTCGCCAGCTGATCGCATCGAATAAACGCCGTTCAACCTGCGCTCGAACTGGGTCGAGAGGCGGTACCACTGCCAAGAACGCTTTAGCTGCTGGCTGTCTTCCGTCCCTCAAAAAAAGCGCCCGCTCATTGCGCGGCGCCACCGCCACCAGCAATAACAACGCGGATGTGGCCGACGCGAGGGTGGCAAAACCGGCCCGATCAAATCGGGGAAGAGCAGGAGAAGTCGTAGTCACTAGTTACCGATAGCTTAACCTCAATGCAAAAGCGATAGACCGCTATGGTAAATGCGGCCGATAGAGGTCAAATCGTTCAACTGGTGCCGAGGCCGTACGACAAAGACGTAAATTGGGATAAGGTTGATCATGCGGACGGTAGAGATTTCGGAAGACGATCCGACGATAATGCTGCAACTAGTTCGTGTTTCATTGTTCATCATCCAGAATATTTTGTGGATTATCCAATATCTTATGGTCCGTATAAGCTCTCTCTCACCGTTAGTATCGATGGCTGCGCTGGCCGCTTGCTCGGTCAATGATCGGGCCCCAATGGATGATGACGAAAAGCTCATTCAGGCAACCATCGCGATGCTCGACGGCAAGGACGAGCCCGTTTGCATCGACGAAAAAACCGTGGGGCGACCGCTATCGGTTTTCCATACCATCACCAGTAACCTCCCCCCCGGCGCGCGTGCGCCCGGTTGGTTCGTACCCGCTCGGTTCAGCCCGCCTGATCCGCTCTCCAACGATGAGGTCTATCGGGGCGCCCAGATTGAAGGCTCTGTTCTGATCGATCAGCCGACCAACAACGTCGAACCAGTATCGCGCGCAGAGCAGGCGAAGCTCCATCGCGCCGCCACATTGCTCTCCCGAGAGCCTGCAGATCACACCATCTTAATATCTGAATCCTGGCAGCCGGGCATCAAGGTGCGCTGGTGGCTCCGCAACCGGCTATCGTCTCACTGTACCCCCAATTATCATATTTCAAACGCGATCAATGCGCGCGATATCGGCTTTGTATCAGTGACCGCCGACCATTGGGGCACAACCTATGCGTTCAGGCGTACGGATACAGGTTGGGTAGTGGCCGCGCAGTGGAGCAATTGGCTCTACTAGGCGGGGTGGACTGGCGTCGCTTGGCACCAGCGTAATTACAGGCTGGGAGCGCCCCCCGCGCTGAGCGAGAAGCTGGGCCAACCGATTGACCATTAAGCTTTCAGCGCCTGTTTCAGGCCTATAAGCGGCCGCCACCAATCCTCGCGATCAAGATACCAGCGGAGCGTTTCGGCAAAGCCTTGCACAAAATTGCGCGCCGGCGCGTAGCCCAACTCATCCCGTATCTTGCTTTCATCGATCGCGTAGCGACGATCATGTCCCTTGCGATCGGTAACGAAGGTCTTGAGATCTGCCGTTGGGCGGCCTTGAGCCGCCGGGGCATCGGGAAACCGGCGGGCCAATGACGGATCTGCAGCAAATGCCGCATCAACACTGCCGCAAATCTGGTCGATTACCGCCAGATTGGCTAATTCCTGGCCCCCGCCAATATTGTAAGTTTCGCCAGGCCGGCCATGGTTGATCACCAGTTCAATGCCCCGGCAATGATCCTCGACATGCAGCCAGTCGCGAATGTTCATGCCATCGCCGTAAATGGGCAAAGCCCGGCCATGAAGCGCGTTGATCAGAAAGAGCGGAATCAGCTTTTCAGGAAACTGAAACGGCCCGTAGTTGTTGGAACAATTGCTGGTCGTGGTCTGTAACCCATAGCTATGGTGGTACGCCCGAACGATATGGTCCGACCCAGCCTTTGAGGCCGCATAGGGCGAATTCGGTGCATAGGGCGTGAGTTCACTGAAGGCAGCGTCATCCGGGCCAAGCGAGCCGTAGACTTCGTCGGTTGACACATGATGGAAACGGTGCGGACGGCCGGTGCCGGTGTCGAGCCAGATCCTCCGGGCCGCCTTGAGCAGGCTGTGGGTACCGATCACATTGGTAGCGAGGAACGCATCGGGACCATTAATCGATCGGTCGACATGGCTCTCGGCCGCGAAATGCACAATCGTGTCGACGGCGCGATCGGCAAGCAACTGTGCGACCAGATCGGCGTCGCCGATATCGCCGACGACAAGCTCTACGCCTTCCAACCCGTCAAGACTGGCGCGATTGCCCGCATAGGTCAGGGCGTCGAGCACGATGATCGCATCATCCGGCGCGACACCGCGCCAATGTCGGACAAAATTGGCCCCGATAAAGCCGGCGCCGCCCGTTACGATGATATTAGCCATCGGTTTGAAACGTGTGGATCATGGCGTGCAACCAGGCGCCCGCATGTCGGGAGGACCCGCCAAGCGCCGCAAAAACGGTTCGTTTGGCGAGCGGGGAAAATACTCGATCCTCACATTCGCACCTGATTGTTCAAGAGACCCATCAGATATTCGCCATATCCGCTTTTGCGCAATGGTGCCGCGACCTGTGCCAACTTGGCATCATCGATAAACCCCATGCGCCAGGCGATTTCCTCGGGACAGCAGATTTTCAGCCCCTGTCGTTCTTCGGTGATCCGGACGAATTGAGCTGCATCGAGCAGTGCATTATGCGTTCCGGTATCCAACCAGGCAAAGCCGCGCCCCATGAGCTCAACTGTCAGCGCGCCAGCCTCCAGATAAAGGCGATTGAGGTCGGTAATCTCGAGCTCTCCGCGGGGCGATGGCTTCAAGTCACGCGCGAGGCGAACGGCATTGCCGTCGTAAAAATACAAACCGGTCACAGCATAATTGGATTTGGGCCGGGCAGGCTTTTCCTCGATCGCCTCGACCCGCCCATCGACATCAAACGATACCACGCCATAAGCCGTGGGATCGGCGACATAATAGCCGAAAACCGTGGCGCCGGTATCAAGCCCGGACGCGCGCGTCAGCATTTCTCGCAAGCGGTGGCCGTAGAATATATTATCGCCCAAAATCAGCGCAGAAGGCTCATCGCCAACAAATGCTGCGCCGATGTGATAGGCCTGCGCCAAGCCGCCCGGCGCCGCCTGAACGGCATAGCTAAGCGCGATGCCAAACGAACTGCCGTCCCCCAATGCGAGTTGAAAGGCATGCTGATCTTGGGGCGTCGTAATGATCAGTATGTCTTGAATACCGGCCATCATTAGCACCGACAGAGGATAATAGATCAGTGGTTTGTCGTAGATTGGCATCAGCTGTTTCGAGACGCCCTTGGTGAGCGGGTAGAGACGGCTCCCTGATCCGCCAGCAAGAATAATACCCTTACGCACCTTAGTTCCTTGGAAGGTTCAATCCGTTCAGCGCAGCGATACTATCCCAAACGATAATTATTACCTACCCAGACGCCTTGTGCCCCACCGTCTGCCAGAAGCCGTCCTCTGGACCGGTCTGCTTGGTGGCAAGACAGCGCTCAATGGACGGCCGATCGCGGGATCGACACGATGACGGGCCGAGCCACGGTCAGCATCACCTTGCAGCTGTCAGCCTCATCCCGATCCACAAAGTGCGCGGATGTGATCGCTCGCGCGCGCTGTTGCTGAAACCGGTATCGACCACCGCGTCGAACAGGTTTTCTGCCCGAGCCTCCACGGTCACCCGCTTCCCGATCGGCACAGCAATCGTTGAATCCAGCGTAAACGCCCCGCGCAATCGCCGTGCATTCAGGTCATCCTCAAACTGGCTCGCCGAGTAACGCGCCGTCAGCGCCATATGAGCTTGCGGACGCGGCGCCCAGTCTATGGTCGCCGATGCCTGGTGCGCGGGCACTTGAGCGGGTATCAGCCCATCAAGCGGCGCCGCAATGCCGGTTGCCGTGATCCGCGGATCCGTAAAAGCATAGCTGGCGCGCGCGGCCACGCTGCCCAGGCCGATCGATGCGTCCACCTCAATTCCCTGAGCGCGGATCGCATCAATATTGTCGCGGCGACGGCACGATCCGGCCGCCGAAATGATGCCAACGCCGGGACAGTTTATCGGGCCGCGCGCGATCGTAACGTTGCTGATCGCTTGATCGAGCCGATTGTCGAACACCGTGACCGACAGGCTCGCCCGCGGCAAGGGTCGCCAGTCGATCCCAACTTCGCCCCCGGACAAATGCTCGGGTTTCAATGCAGAATTTGCGGCTGTCGCATCGGCGCCGGCCCGAAACGGACGGTACAGCTCGTTGAGTGTCGGCAGCCGCCATCCGCGATAGACGGCCGCTCGCAATGTCAGGGCGTTTGCCGGTTTCCACCCGAACCCGACCCTGCCGGTCGGCTCCCAGCCGGTGCGATCGGGTGAACGACTGGTAACGGCGCCCGTGCCCGTTGCCAGCACCGTTTCCAGCAGATGCCCGCCACTGATCGACCAACTGTCAACCCGACCGTTCACGTCAACGCTCAGACTGCCAATCGACAGCGCGATATCTGCATAGGCCCCCGCTGTCCGTGTCGATCCCCCCGCAACGCGCCGCCGTGTTGCCCGGCCCGAAACATAGCTGAACAGCTCGCGCGTTTCGCCGCTCAGCGCGCGTACGTCACCTCCCGCGCGCACCGTGAGCGTGCGCCAAACCGGCAGCGATACATCGACCCGTCCGCCAATCCCGGTGGCTGGCACCGCATATTGGTCGAGCGTTGGGGAAACGACGGTGCGCGCCTCGTTCACGCTAGCGAACTGGCTGGCGAAATTGCGCGTCTGGACATACCCCAGCAGCGACCAGCGCCCCCGACTGCCGCCGACCAGGCGCACGCTGGCATCGACCCCTTCGCTACGGTTGGCGGTAAAATCCAACCCTCGATCACGCCGATCGGAAAAGCCCTGAAGTGCCGCTTGCAACTCGCTTGCCGCGCCGATCTGGATCACGCTGCGTAGCGCGATACTGGCCTGTTCATACGGTGCAGCCCGATCGACCGGCCCACGATCCGCCGCGACGATCGGCGCAAAGCCGTCGCCGCGCTGATAAGCTGCGGAAACAGTCGCGAAGCCGCCGGACCGGATCAGCGCGCCCGTCAACGACGCATCAACGCTGTCGCGGCTGCCATACGCCATTCCAGCGGTAACCGGGGCAGCGCGATCGGGTACCAGACTGTCGAGTTCCACCGTCCCGGTCTCTGCGCCCGGTCCCCAAATCGCGCTTCCGCCGCCGCGTGTCACCCTGACGCGCGCAAGCCGGGCCGGATCATAAGCCGGAAATGCGACCCAACCCGCAAACGGATCCTGCTGCGGTACGCCATCAAGGATCAGCAGCGCGCGACTGGCCGCGTTGCCACCGATCCCGCGCAGCGTGATACCCTGGCTGGTTGGGTTCGCCGATCGCGAATCGGATCGCCGGAAGGAGGCAAGACCGGCGATGTCGGCGAGCGCATCCTCCAGGCGGTGGCTGGCCGTCGATGCCAGTCGGCTTTGGTCGATGACAATAACGTCATACCCACGCTGCTCGGGAGCCTGATCGATGCCGCGGCCAGTCACGATAATGTCGCCTGCAACATTATCGGTCGCAGGGGCATCCTGCGCCGCTGCGGAACCACATGCCGACGCTAACGCCGTCGCTGCCAACATCTGCAAGGCTGACTTAATAAGGGGCGGCATTGGGCGTCGCATCGGCGAGCCGATCGCGCGACGCAAGTGTTCTTTTAGGATCGTCACCACGGCCAAAGGCCGGTCTTGCCGGTTTTCCAGTCGTAGCTAGAGCCAATGGCCCGACTCGCCGCGCTAGCGGGGTCGGTAAAATATTTTGCTGGATCGGGAAACAATCCTGTCCCATTTCGGTTGGATCTAGGCCCTGGAAGCGGCAGTCTTGTTGCAAGCCTGCCGCTTCCATCGTGACGAGAAACGGAACTAGCCTGTTGATGATGCCCGTGCGCTTTACCCTCTTACGCCGTTCGCTTTCCATTCTGGCGCCGGTGGCGATGCTGGCGGCGTGTCAGCCTGACGCCAAAAAGCCCCCGGCAAAGGTGCCGGAAGTGGGCTTTGTGATCGTCCGACCCACAACGGTGCCGCTTGTCGTCACGCTTGCCGGCCGCACCACGGCATCGCAAAGCGCCGAAGTGCGCCCTCAGGTTACGGGTATTGTGCGTCGGCGTTTCTTTACCGAAGGATCAATCGTCCGCCAGGGCCAGACGCTCTACCAGATCGACCCAAGCCTGTACCAAGCGGCCAGCGACCAGGCGCAGGCCAATTTATCAAGCGCGCTCGCCAACGCCGAGGCAGCTCAGGCAAAGGCCGATCGATTCAAGCCATTGGCGGAGATCGAAGCCGTCGCCAAACAGGATTACACCGACGCTAAGGCCCAGGCGCGGCAGGCACAAGCGGCGGTCGCGCAAAGCCGCGCGGCACTCGCGACAGCACACATCAACCTCCATTTCACCAACGTCCCCGCCCCGATCAGCGGTCGGATCGGGCGATCATTGTTCACCGAAGGTGCGCTTGTCAGCGCTGCACAGGTTGATCCGCTCGCAACGATCCAGCGGCTCGACCCGATCTATGTCGACATGCAGCAACCAACCGCCGATCTGCTGGCACTCCGGCAGAATCTGGCCAAAGGTGGTACGATACCGACCAAAGCTGATGTCCGGTTGATATTGGAAGATGGCAGTGCCTATCCGCAGTCCGGGACGGTCGAATTCACCGAAGTCGTCGTCAACGAATCCACCGGCACGGTGACATTGCGCGCGCGCTTCCCCAACCCGCAGGGGCTGTTGTTGCCAGGCATGTTCGTCCGGGCCGAATTTGCCCAGAGCGCAGCCACACAGGCCTTTCTGGTGCCACAACAGGCCGTCAGTCGTAATGCCAAGGGCGAAACATCCGTGCTGATCGTCAGCGCCGATAACAAGGCGGTTGCCCGCCCGGTGGTGACCAAAGCGACACAAGGCGCGTACTGGGTTGTCACGAGCGGTTTGAAAGCGGGCGACAAAGTCATTACCGAGGGGCTGTTATCCGCCAAGGACGGCAAGGCCGTGAAGCCGGTGCCCGCCGGCTCGCCGATGAAAATCGCCGACCCAAAGCGCGGCAACTGAGCGGATCGCATGCTTTCTCGCATCTTCATCGACCGGCCGATTTTCGCATGGGTAATTGCCATCATCATCATGCTGCTGGGCACAGGCGCGATTTTTTCGCTGCCGGTTGAGCAATATCCTGATGTCGCGCCGCCACAGGTCAATATCCGCGCCAGCTACCCCGGTGCATCGGCCGAAACGCTGGAGAACAGCGTCACCCAGATCATCGAACAGCAGCTGACCGGGATCGACGGCCTGCTTTACTTCAGTTCGACATCATCGGCGCGCGGATCGGTTGGGATCACCGCCACTTTTGCCAAGGGCGTCAACCCGGACATCGCGCAGGTTCAGGTCCAGAACCGCGTGCAACAGGCGTTGAGCCGTCTGCCCCAGCAAGTGCAGCAACAAGGCCTGACCGTAACCAAGTCCAATCCCGACTTTTTGATGATCTTTGCGATCTATGACACGTCGGATCGGGTCACCGGGCAGGATGTGTCGGATTATCTGGTCACGAATTTCCAGGATACCGTGGCGCGGTTGCCCGGCGTGGGCGACACCAATGTATTTGGGTCGCCCTATGCCATGCGGATCTGGCTGGACCCATCAAAGCTTGCGGCCGTCGGGCTGATGCCGGGCGACATCATTGCCGCCATTCAGGCACAGAATGCCGAGGTTGCAGCGGGTGAGATTGGCGGCCAGCCGGCGTCACCCAGGCAGATGCTGAACGCGACGGTGACGGCGCAATCGCGGCTCCAGACGGCGGATCAATTTCGCGAGATTATCGTCAAGAGCGCGCGCGACGGATCGACCGTGCGGCTGGGTGATGTCGCCCGCGTCGAACTGGGCGCAGAAAATTTTGGCGTCCGCACGCGCACCAACGGCCATCCGGGTGCCGGCTTTGCCGTCAGCCTGGCACCGGGCGCCGACGCGCTGAAGACCGCCGAACTCGTCAAGTCAACGGTACGCGGGCTGGCAACAAACCTGCCGCAGGGATGGAAACTGGCTTTTCCCACCGATTCAACCTTGTTCATCAAGCTGTCGGTCGAGGAAGTTGTCTGGACGCTGATCGAAGCGATTATCCTCGTCGTGATCGTGATGTTCGTTTTCCTCCAGAACTGGCGGGTTACGCTGATCCCGACCATTGCCGTGCCGGTGGTGCTGCTCGGCACGTTCGCGGTGTTCGCGGCGCTGGGTTTTTCGATCAACACGCTGACGTTATTTGGACTGGTGCTGGCCATTGGCCTGTTGGTCGATGACGCGATCGTTGTGGTCGAAAATGTCGAACGCCTGATGCGCGAAAATCCTGACATGTCACCGCGCGACGCGACGATCCAGTCGATGCGGGAGATCAACGTCGCCCTGATCGCAATCGCTTTGGTGCTGTCGGCCGTGTTTTTGCCAATGGCCTTTTTTGGCGGATCCACTGGCGTCATCTATCGTCAGTTCTCGATCACGATTGTCTCGGCAATGGTGTTGTCGGTGGTGGTTGCGTTGATCCTGACGCCCGCGCTGACGGCTACGATGCTAAAGCCGCATGCCGTCAGCCGACCAAAACATGGCTTGGGTGGTCGACTTGCCGGCTGGGGGGATCAGTTTAATCATCGGTTCGACCGGATGGTCGATCGATATGCGATTGCCGTCGAGCGGGTGGTCGATCGCAAATATTTGTTTCTGCTGATTTACGCGGCGGTTGCTGCCTTGCTGATCGTGATGTTCGTGCGGTTGCCCACCAGCTTCCTGCCCGTCGAAGACCAGGGATCGGTTCGCGTCATTTATAATCTGCCCCCCGGTGCCACCCTGCCGCGGACGGCCAAAGTCCAGGAGGCGATCGAGCAATATTTCCTGAAGGACAATGCCCGGACGGTCGAAGCCATGCTCTCGGTTGCCGGCAGTGGCGGCGGCGGCAATGCCGGCGGCCAGAATCAAGGGCGAGGGTTTATCTTGCTGAAAGATTGGTCGGAACGAAAAGGCAGCGCAAACAGCGCCGAAGCGATTGCGCGCCGGGCAACCGCTGCCCTTTCGGGCATCCGCGACGCACGCATCAATGTGGTGGTGCCCGGAGCGATCCGGGGACTTGGCGATACCAATGGTTTCACCATGGAATTGCAGAACAGCGGCGGCCTGTCCCGTGCCGAATTTGAAGCGATCCGGGATCAGATATTTGCCGACGCGCAAACCGAACCGGCGCTTGCGCAGGTGCGCATTTCTGAGCTGGATAACCAGCCGTCGCTGAAGGTCGATCTCGACCAGCAAAAGCTCCAGGTGCTCGGCCTGAGCCAAAGCGATGTGAACAACACGCTCGCGACGGCGTGGGGCGGACGCTACGTCAACGACTTTAACGACCGCGGCCGGGTCAAGCGCGTCTATGTTCAGGGCGATGCGCCATTTCGTGCCCAACCCGAAGATCTGAGCCAATGGTATGTTCGTGCCAACGATGGATCGATGGCGCCTTTCTCTGCATTCGCGCGCACATCATGGACCAGTACGGCGCCGTCGCTGTCGCGCTTTCTTGGCCTGCCATCGTTTGAATTCAACGGCCAGGCCGCGCCGGGCAAGAGTTCGGGCGACGCGATGGATGCCATCACCCGCATCGCTGCACGCCATCCCGGCGTTTCGGTTGCCTGGAGTGGGCTATCCTATCAGGAACGGTTGTCGTCCGGGCAGGCCCCCCTTCTCTATGGTCTGTCGTTGCTGGTGGTCTTTCTCTGTCTGGCGGCGCTGTATGAAAGCTGGACAATCCCGCTAGCGGTCATCCTGATCATCCCGCTGGGACTGGTTGGTGCGGTATTCTTTGTCACGTTGCGCGGCCTGGAAAACGACGTGTATCTCCAGATCGGTCTGCTGACGACGATGGGCCTTGCCGCCAAGAACGCAATCCTGATGATCGAATTTGCCGAACAGGCAGAAAAGCAGGGCAAGCGCGTCATTACCGCCGCGCTCGAAGCCGCTCGTATTCGTCTGCGCCCGATTTTAATGACCAGCCTTGCGTTCATGGCGGGGGTATTTCCGTTGGCGCTGGCCAGCGGTGCGGGGGCCAACAGCCGGATCGCCATCGGTACATCGGTCATCGGCGGGATGCTGACCGCAACCGCGTTGGCCATTTTCTATATCCCGCTGTTCTTCGTCATCGTCCGGCGCAGTACGCGCGGTGTGATGAACCGCCTCCACCATGACGCGCCAACCCCGGCGGCTCCCCCGGCGGAGTCGGGCGCATGAAGCCGGCGGTCATTCTTAGCGCACTGGCATTGAGCGCCTGTTCGATGGTACCGCGGCTCGATCGCCCTGCCCCTCCTGTGCCGGAAAGCTGGCCGGTCGGCGACGCCTATCTGCGGAGCAGCGAGTCCAGCCTTGCGCACGTCGATTTTCGCGACGTTTTTCGTGATGATCGGCTGCAACGCGTGATCGAAAGCGCGCTCACCAATAACCGCGATCTGCGCATTGCGGCCGCAAATATCGAAACAGCGCGGGCGCAATTCGGCATTCAGCGCGCGGCGGAATTGCCACGAATAACCGCCAACACCAGCGTTACGGAATCGGACAGCGGTACCGGGCGTACCAATAACAATGGCAGTCCGGTCGTCGGCGGACTGCGCACCAATTATTCAATCAGTGCGGGGCTCAGCGCGTTTGAGATTGATCTTTTTGGCAGGCTGCGCGCACAAAGCGACGCCGCGAAGAACCGATTTTTCGCCACCGAAGCAGGGGCCCGCGCAACCCGGCTGTCGCTGGTGGCCAGCGTGGCGACGGCCTGGCTGAATTACGCGGCCGACCAGAGCCTGTTGACGCTGGCTGAGCAGACTGCGGCCAATGCGGCGCGGCGCGTGCAACTGGCCGAAGCGCGGCTGCGTGGGGGGATCGCGCCGCGCAGCGATCTGACCCAGGCGCAGGCGATATTGGCAACCGCCGAGGCCGATGTCGCCAATCAGCAGACATTGGTGGCGCAAGACACCAACGCGCTGACACTGCTGGTTGGCGCGCCGGTTGGCGCCGCGCTGCTACCGGCGTCAATCGATGACGGCGCGGCACAGCTGGCCGAGCTTCCGGCCGGTCTTCAATCGACCATCCTGCTTCGTCGCCCTGATGTGGTCCAGGCCGAATACAGCCTGCGCGCCGCCAATGCGCAGATCGGCGCCGCGCGGGCAGCGCTGTTCCCGACCATCTCGCTGACCGCTATCGGCGGGCTGGCAAGCAATGGCCTCAGCCGCTTGTTTACCGGGGGCGCGTTCAACTTCACGGCAACACCCAATGTTGGTTATACGCTGTTTCAGGGCGGCGCAGCTAAGGCAGCGGTCCGCCAGAGCCAGGCCCAGCGTGATGCCGCGATCGCCACCTATGAAAAGGCAATCCAGACCGCATTTCGCGAAGTCGCCGATGCGCTGGCGCGGCGCGGTACAATTGATGATCAGGTGCGCGCGAACGATGCGCTGGTTACCGCCAGCGCCGAAACATATCGGCTGGCAGATGCGCGGTATCGCGGCGGGATTGATCCTTTCCTGTCCAGCCTTGACGCGCAACGATCGCTTTACACCGCACAGCGGACCGCGATTGCGACCATGCTGGCCAAGGCAGCCAATCTGGTGACATTGTACCGGGTGTTGGGCGGTGATGCGCAACTGGAAGCGGGCAGCAAGGGACCAGAACCGGCGCTGACGCGCGAGTGAGAACGCCGCGAAGGCATTTTCACACAGTTTCCTGGCAGCTTAACGGATCCCCAGAACTTTGACGAACATCGGGGTGTCGATAATCATGTGGGGCGCAAAGGCATGATAGCCGAACGCGTGTACCCAGGCATTACCGGTGCGCAGCGTCAGCACGCTTTTGATCATGCCCGGTCCCATATATTGGAAAAAGACAAACAGGATCGACAAAGTCGCATAGCGCGGCGTGGTGAAGCTGGACCAGCCTTCGACCAAATGCATCGCCGCATAGGTGACGCCGCCAAGCAGCACCGTCGCCACCACCGATCCGGTCAGTTTCAGATAACGCGGCAACAGGATTGAATAAATCAGCACCATCGTCGGCAGCACGGTACCGACAAAGTAATAGAAGAAGGTCGCTGCCCCGCCGATCACCATCTGATGGGGCGTCAGTTTAAAGAAATCCGCGTTGAGCGCCGCAAATTCGACCGCGCTTTCGATAATCCCGATCACCAGAATGACGCGCAGGTCATTGCCGCGATTGGTGGATGTCAGATTAAGCTGTTCGGCGGAGTAGCGCCGTCGGAACCACAGATAGGGCAGCACTGCGAATGTGACGAAATTATATGCCGCCCAAAGCTGAATCTCGGCGGCTGATGGCGGGGTGGTGCACCCAACCAGCGTCCCCGCAATGTGAAAACTGAAGGGACGAAATCCCAGCGCAGGACCAAGCGCCCAGCCGCCCGCCTGCCCCAGCATCGCATAGGCTATCAAGGCAATCGTCTCCCGCCGGGCAATGGCGTGGCCCGGCGCGCGTGCGGCCATATCCGGAATGTGCCGTCGCCGGGTGAGCAGGAAAACGACGATCATCAGCAGAAAGACTTCGATCAGCCCCAGGCTGGGCATCGTCATCCGCGTGGCAAAGGGCACCTTGGCCTGCGCAGGGATGTCAAACGGCAAAAATCCGCCCGCCAGCCACCAGGCAAGTCCGGTCGCGCCAGCCCAAAGCCCAACCGCGATCCAGAGAAGCGGCTGGCGCAGGATCCGGGCAAGCGCCACGCTCAGGCGGTCGGTAGCGATCGAATGGCTGGTCATTGGTTTTCCCCCACCGCGCAAGCTGCCACGGATCGGCGGGGGTTGCGACGCTTTAATGAAAGTCGCGCGACTTGGGGATGATCCGCACGTTGCGCGGGTGATTACCGCGCCCAGTCGATCCCCGCGGATGCTGGGGGTGGAGAAATTCGTCGGCACGCGATAGCTGGATTGGTGGCTTGCCTCGCTCGGTCAGCGTATCGAGCATGTCGGTCCGGTCGATGATTCGGGTCGCCATCAGGTGGATCACCCCTTCCACAGATTTCTGGATTTCACCTTCCGCGATCATCAGGCGTGACGCCATGACAGCACGCCGGTATCGTTCAAACCGGCTGGCCCAAAGCACGACATTGGTAATGCCGGTTTCATCCTCAATCGTGATGAAGATGGCATTGCCATTGCCGGGGCGCTGGCGGACCAGAACGATACCGGCGGTTCGCACATGCCTGCCGTTTTTCTGGGCCGCGGTTGCGGCGCAGCTCAGCACGCCTTCACTGGAGAATTCATCCCGCAGGAACAGCATCGGATGCTGT
>JAIELC010000039.1 GCA_019753375.1 Sphingomonas sp. | reverse complement strand
GCGCGGCAACGGTACCGGGGTGGCGATGCCCGAGGTGATGCAGCAGCTGGAAATCGGCAAGGGGCGCATCGTTCGCGACGGTAAGAAGGTCGTCATCCTGTCGCTCGGCACCCGACTGGCAGAGGCGCTGAAGGCGGCGGACGCGCTGGAGGCAAAGGGACTGTCGACAACGGTCGCCGATCTACGGTTTGCCAAGCCGCTCGACGAAGCCTTGATCCGCAAGTTGCTGACCAGCCACGAAGTCGCGATTACCATTGAGGAAGGCGCGGTGGGCGGACTTGGCGCGCATGTGCTGACCTTTGCCAGCGACACCGGCCTGATCGATGCTGGGCTTAAGCTGCGCACGATGCGGCTGCCCGATGAATTCCAGGATCACGAAAAGCCCGAAATCCAGTATGCGCAGGCAAAACTCGACGCCGATGCGATCGTCGACAATGTGCTCAAGGCGTTGCGCTGGAATGAAGACCTGAAGGTCGAGGAAGTAAGAGCGTAATCCCCATGGACCTGCGTTTACTGGCGGTTATTCCCGCGCTGCTGTTGCTTGCCAATGGTCCTGCCGGGGCCAATGCCGACCTGACGGTGGTTGTTACCAATGTGCGTAACGCCAGGGGTGTCGTGCATGTTGACCTGTGTCGGCAGGCCGAATTCCTGAAGGACTGCAAATTGCTGGCGGAGGCGCAGGCGGTTGCCGGGACCACCATTGTCCGGATCACGAATGTGCCACCGGGGGAATATGGCATCCAGGCGACGCACGACGAAAACAACAATAAAAAGGTCGATTCGGGATTGTTCGGTATCCCGAAGGAAGGCGTCGGGTTTTCGAACGATGCGCCGATCGGCTTTGGCCCGCCTAAATGGAAGGACGCGATTTTCGGCATTGCCGGTGACAAGACCGTAACGCTTAAAATGCGATATTTTACCGGCGCGCGCGGCCCCAAGCCCTGATCCCATGATCGAACAGACGATCTTTGCGACCGTTTCGCGCAGCGCGCGGCGGCCGTGGCTCCACATCCTGGTCTTTGCGGTGCTGACCCTTGCCGCGGCGGTCTTTGCGTCCGGCAACTTTGCGATGACGACCGATACCAGCGCGCTGATCTCGCCCAGCGTCGACTGGCGGCAGAACGAAACGGCACTGAACGCGGCCTTCCCGCAAGATACCCAGACGGCGCTCTTGATCATTGATGGTCAGACGCCCGAAATTGCCGAAGCCGCAGCGGCAAAGCTGGCCGCGGCGCTAAGCGAGGATAAGGCGCATTTCCGCCGCGTGCGACGGCCCGATGGCGGGGATTATCTGGCGCGCAATGGCATATTGTTTGGCTCGGTCGACGATGTCCGCACCACCACCCAGGCGCTGATCAGGGCGCAGCCTTTGCTCGGGCCGCTTGCCGCCGACCCGTCGTTGCGCGGCGTTGCCCGGTCGCTCGACACAATGCTGACGGGCGTCGAACAGGGCTCGGCGAACCTTGACGACATCGACAAGCCGATCAGCGCGCTTGACGCTGCCCTTTCCAACGTCGTGCAGGGCAAGCCCGCCTATTTTTCCTGGCAGGCGCTGTTCGCCGATGGTCAAAAGGCGCAGCAGCCGCCGCTGCGTCGACTGATTCTGGCGCAACCGGTGCTTGATTTTACCGATCTGAAGCCCGGCCAGGCCGCGCTCGATGCGGCGTTCGCGACGGCGAACCGACTGGGGTTCGATCCGGCGCACGGCGTGCGCATTCAGGCGACCGGCGATGTGCCGCTGGCCGATGAGGAATTTGCCACGCTTGAAGAAAATATCGGCTTTGTCGGCATCATCATGGCGCTGGCGATGCTGGTCACCTTGTGGTTCGCAACCCGATCGGTGAAAATTGTCGCGGGCATCGTCGTCACCATTCTGGCCGGGTTGGTGCTCACGACCGCGATCGGGCTGGCCTGTGTTGGCGCGCTCAATCTGATCTCAATCGCGTTCATCCCGCTCTTTGTCGGGTTGGGGGTCGATTTTGGCATTCAGCTTTGCGTTCGCTTCAACGCTGAACGGCTGGAGGGTGCCGACTTAGCGCTGGCGCTCGAACGATCGGCAGCCGCTCTGGGCGGGCCGCTGGCGCTGGCGGCGGGGGCGATCTTTCTGGGTTTTGGCGCGTTTTTGCCAACCGATTATGTCGGCATTTCGGAACTCGGCATCATCGCAGGGTTGGGCATGGCGATTGCGCTCTTGCTGTCTATTACCCTGTTGCCGGCGCTGATCGTCCTGATGAAGCCAGGCCGGCCGATGCGCGAAGTCGGCATCGCCGCCCTGAAGCCCGTTGACCTGTGGCTCTATGCCAATCGCCGCAAGGTGCTGTGGGCATTTGGCGTGTCGATGGTAATCAGCGTCGCGTTGCTGCCGGCGGTGCGTTTTGATTTCAACCCGCTGCATCTGCGCGACCCCCATGGGCCGGCAATGCGGGCACTGAGTGATTTATTGCGAGATCCGCTGCGGACGCCCAACGTCATTTCGATTCTGACGCCCGATGCCGATGCGGCCGACGCGCTCGCCGATCGGCTGAGGGCACTGCCGCAAGTCGCGCAGGCGATTTCGATCGATAGCTTTATTCCCGACCATCAGCCCGAAAAGCTGGCGCTGACCGAAGACGCCTCGATCCTGCTCGACCTGACGCTCAACCCGTTCGATGTTGCGGCGTCGCCGACCGACGCCGAAACCGTGGCGGCGCTGAATGCGGTCAGTGCAAAGCTCAACAGCGTTGCTGGCACCGCCGCCGATCCGGCGGCTGTCGATGCGCGGCGGCTTGCCCAAACCCTGACGCGCCTTGCGGCGGCGGCGCCCGCCGTTCGGACCCGGGCGGCCGACGTGCTGGTCGCGCCGCTCGAGGTTATGCTCAATCAGGCGCGGTCGGTGCTGCAGGCGAGCGAAGTTTCGCGCACCACCCTGCCGCCCGAAATTGCTGCCGACTGGATCGCCAAAGATGGCCGGGCGCGAGTGCAGGTATTCCCAAGGGGCGACAGCAACGATAACCGCGTGTTGCGGGCATTTTCATCGGCCGTGCGCACGGTTGCGCCGACGGCGACCGGCCTGCCGGTGGCCACGCAGGAAGCCGGCAAGACGGTGGCCTGGGCCTTTGTGCAGGCGGGCGTGATTGCGCTGGTGCTGGTCAGCCTGTTGCTGTTTGCCGTGCTGCGCGATGCTCGCGAAGTCGCCTTCACGCTGGCGCCGGTCGTCCTTTCAGGGTTTCTGACGCTGGGCACGTGCGTGGTGATCGGCCAGCCGATCAATTTCGCCAACATCATCGCCTTTCCGTTGCTGTTTGGCGTGGGCGTCGCCTTCCATATCTATTTCGTCATGGCGTGGCGCGGCGGGGCGACCGATCTGCTGCAATCAAGCCTTGCCCGCGCGGTGTTGTTCAGTGCGCTCGCGACGGGTAGCGCCTTTGGCGCGCTTTGGTTGTCGCACCATCCGGGCACGGCAAGCATGGGCAAGATCCTGATGCTGTCGCTGGCCTGGACGCTGGTCTGCGCGTTGATATTTGAACCCGCGCTGCTCGGCCCGCCCAAGGCCAAGCCGGACGGGCCCGGCACGCCTCAGAGCGTGTGAAGCGCGACCCGATTAGGGATTGGCGTGGGCGTTGGATCGGGCGTTTTGGTGTCACCCGGCTCGGTCAAGATAACGGGGGGCGCAGCCGCCGCTGCGTCGACTGATTCTGGCGCAACCGGTTCGGGCAATGCCGATGCGTCATCGGATGGCGGCGCATTATCGGCCCCCGATGGTTCCGGGTCGATCAGCGGGTCATCCAGCGCTGACTTGGCCGCTTCGCCCTTGATCTCGGCAATTTCGGCCGCGCGCGACTGCTGGAACACCGATCGCAGCGTGGCATAGGGATCGACCGCGCCGTCGAGCAGCGCCTTGAAATCGGGGTCGCTTTGGGCACGCAGGTCTAGCCCCTGCACCAGCCCCGACGAGATCTGATAATCGGTCCGGTCAAACGGAAAGCCAATGGCCAAGGGATAGATCAGATTTTCGGCTTGCCCGCCCAGCAGGTCGCGCAAATCAGTCGGCCCCAAAAACGGGATAAACAGATAGGGACCTGGGCCGACACCATAGCGCGCGAGCGTATTGCCCAGGCTGTTATCATGATGCGGCAAATCGGCAGTTTTCGCGATATCCAGCGTCCCGCCCACGCCCAAGGTCGAATTGATCACAAACCGCGACAACGTCTTGAGCGCGCGCTTGGGCTTCAGCTGCAGCGTGTCGTTCATGAACACCAACGGCTCTGACAGGTTCGACAAGATATGCCGCATCGCGGTCCGCAACGGCTTGGGAATAACGTGTTTGTAAAATAGCGCCAGCGGGCGGAACAACGCCTTGTCGATCCCCTGATGGAACTTGAACAAGGCGCGGTTCATCCCCTCGAGCGAATCGCCCTTGGTATGGCGGGGCCGGCTGGTGACGGTGGGTTGTGCGGGGCCGGGCGGCTGCCCGGCGCCCGGCGCCGACGTGGTTGCCCGCACGATCGCGACGGTCGACACCATGGGGTCGCGTGCGTACACCTCGCCCGTGGCCAGCAGCGCGGCGATCAGCAGCACGCCTCCCGCGCCGCGCCTGACAGTGGGATTGCTCAGTGTGCTGCCTTGTCCGCCAGACTGTTGACGTGCTGGACCAGCGCCTTGACGCCGCCCTTGGCCAGAACCGCCTGAAAGTCATTACGCCGCGTGGTGATCTGGCTGATCGAATTCTGGTAGAACACGTCGACAATCCGCCAGTCGCTGCCATTTTGGCGCAACCGATAGGCGATGGTGACCGTGTCGCCCTTGGGCTGGGTCAGTTTGGTACTGACGACGCGATCGGTGCCGCGCACATCAACCTTGGGGCTGACAATGAACTGCTGGCCCGACCAGCTGTCGAAATTATCGGCATATTGATTGATCGTCAGCTTGCGCATGGCGCCGATCAACGCGGCACGGTCCGCCGGGGCAGCGCTGGTCCAGGCCGGACCGACGGCCAGTCGCGTCAGCAAGGGCAGATCGAACGCACGGTCGACAACCGGCGCAATGCTGCTCGCCCGTCCGGCGAACCCCAGCTTGCTGCCGCCCTTCATGATCGTGATCAGCCCATCGCTCAGATTTTGTACTGTCAGCCGGGCCGGATCGGCGGTCTGGGCGGTCGCCGGGGCGACGACCATCATCGCCGCGACGCAAACAACCGCATTATTCAACAATCTCATTTACCAACGCTCCTGGTCGATGGTTCCCCGGCCGATAGAAGGCCGTCGCGAAACCGTCCACCCCCTGCACCTCTAGCGGCATAAATGCCACTAAAGGCGAAAATCGGGCAGAAAAATCTGTCATCGCGCGCAGTGCGGACGCGGCGCAACGCCCATCTCTGGCATTGGAGTCCGATTTCCTGCTTTGAATTCAACACAAGATGGCTATTATGCTGTGCTGCAGCATGATGTCGGCGGATAGCGGCGTCGTAAAGCATAAATCCGCCACAAAGCTGCGCAATTCGACGCGTGGTCTGGCCTGTGGCAACGTCCGGGGGAACGAAAGGATCATCCCTTGCAGGTAATTTTGGCTAATCCGCGCGGGTTTTGTGCGGGTGTTGTGCGTGCGATCGACATCGTCGAGCGGGCGATTAATCTCTACGGATCGCCGGTCTATGTCCGGCACGAAATCGTCCATAACCGCCACGTGGTTGACACGTTGCGCGGCAAGGGCGCAATTTTTGTCGACGAGCTGGACGAAGTGCCCGAAGGCGCACGCACGGTTTTCAGCGCCCACGGTGTTGCAAAGTCGGTGGAGGCAGAGGCGGCGGCGCGCGGCCTGCCGGTGCTTGATGCGACGTGCCCGCTTGTCACCAAAGTCCACAATCAAGGCAGGCGCTATGCGGCATCGGGGCGCACGCTGATTCTGATCGGCCATGCCGGTCATGCCGAAGTCGAAGGGACAATCGGCCAGGTCGACGCGCCGATCCATCTCGTCCAGTCAGAAGCGGACGTCGCGGCGCTCGATCTGCCGGTCGATGCGGCACTGGCCTATATCACCCAGACGACGCTCAGCGTCGACGATACGCGCGGGATTATCGCGGCGCTCAATGCGCGCTTTACCGACATCACCGGGCCGAACATTTCGGACATTTGCTACGCGACCCAGAACCGCCAGACGGCGGTGCGCGATCTGTGCCGCGTTGCCGATGTCCTGCTGGTCGTGGGATCGCCCAACAGCTCGAACAGCAGCCGGTTGCGCGAAATCGGCATCGATGAAGGCTTGCCGAGCTATCTGGTGGCCGATGGCAGCGCGATCGACCCGCGCTGGTTTGAGGGCGTGACGACCGTTGGCCTGACCGCCGGTGCCTCTGCGCCCGATGAATTGGTCGACAGCGTTATCGCCGCGCTTCGCGCTTTGGGGCCGGTTGAGGTATCGCAATTGGATGGCATCGAAGAAACGCTGGAATTCAGCCTGCCTTCGGAGCTAAGGAACATCCCGAAACTGGCCGCAACCGCGGCAACGCCCGTCGCGGCGGAATAGGATAGCAAGAATATGGGTCTTCCACTCGCACCGCTGGTCCGGATCGGCAGCTACACCGTCAAGAAGCAACTCAGCGGCAAGAAATATCCGCTGGTGCTGATGCTTGAGCCGTTGCTGCGCTGCAATCTGGCATGCGCCGGCTGCGGCAAGATCGACTATCCCGATGCCATTCTCAATCAGCGGCTGAGCTATGACCAGTGCATGGATGCGATCGACGAATGCGGCGCGCCTGCGGTGTCGATCGCCGGCGGCGAACCGCTGCTCCACCGCGATATGCCCAAGATCGTCAAAGGCTATATCGCGAAGAAGAAGTTCGTCATTCTGTGCACCAATGCGCTGCTGCTGAAGAAGAAGATCGACGATTACGCGCCGTCCGATTTCTTTACCTGGTCGATCCATCTGGATGGTGATCAGGGCGCGCATGACCATTCGGTCTGCCAGGACGGCGTCTATGACACCTGCATCGACGCGATCACCGTCGCCAAGGAGCGTGGTTTCCGCGTTCAGGTTAATTGCACGGTGTTTGACGGACATGATCCTGCCCGGCTCGCCAGTTTCTTCGACACGATGAAGGAAATGGGCGTCGAGATCACCATCTCGCCCGGCTACGCTTATGAGCGCGCCGCCGATCAGGAGCATTTCTTCAATCGCGAAAAGACCCGCAAGTTCTTCCGCGACGTGTTCAAACGCGGCAATGGCGGCAAGGCATGGACCTTTACCAACTCACCATTGTTCCTCGATTTTCTGGCGGGCAACCAGACCTATGAATGCACGCCCTGGTCGATGCCGCTGCGCACCGTCTTTGGCTGGCAGAAGCCCTGCTATCTGCTGGGCGAAGGCTATGTGCAGACCTTTGCCGAGCTGATGGAAGGCACGGAGTGGGAAAAATACGGCGTCGGCAAGTATGAAAAATGCGCCGATTGCATGGTCCATTGCGGCTTTGAAGGCACCGCCGCCGCAGATTCGATCAGCAAGCCGTGGAAGCTTGCCAAGCTCGCGATTCAGGGGATCCGGACCGACGGCCCGATGGCTCCCGATATCGATCTGTCGAACCAGCGCCCGGCAGAAGATGTTTTCTCCAGCCATGTCGAACGCGAGTTAGCCAAGATCAAGGCCGCTGACCCCAACGCCGACAAGCGCGTCGCCAACGCGGCGTAAGGCACCAAACGCTGCTCCTGCGCTGCGCCCCGTGCGGATCAGCGCGGGCAGTTGGCCGGGGTGACGCGCGAGGCTGAGCAGCACGCGGCCGAGTGCCATCGATCCGTCGGGGTTCATGCCGACCAGCGCGGCAGGGGGCAGCGTGTCTTGCGCGGTGTCCGAAATAATCCTGATCGCGGCAAAAGGCAGATCGTGGCGTGCGGCGACGCGCGCCGCAACATGCGACTCCATGTCCACCGCCAGCGCGCCAGTGGCGGCATAGAGCAATGCCTTTTCAGCGGCGGTCGCGGCGATGTGGTCCTGCCCGATAATGGCCCCGCGTTGCGCGTAGGGGAATAGCGACGCGATGCCCGCTGGCTGCTCGCTGTCAGCGGTGGGTTTGGCGTGACGGCCATCGACGGGAGAGGCGCCCGGTTGCACGCCGCCATTCCCTGCCGCTTCGCCCAAGCGTAGGGGCTTTGTGCCGAGGTCCACCACGACGTCCCCGACGCGCAACGCCGGATCGAGCGCTCCGGCAATGCCGCAGGAAAGGACCATGCTGATGTTCGGCAACAGCGCCAGCTGGTCCTCGAGAGCCGCCTCCAGCCGCGCCGCGTCGCCGCCGCCCGGCACCGCGACCATCCCCGGTCGCGCCAGCAGTGTCGCCTCGCGCGTCAGCCCGCAGGCAACGAGCAGTCTTACATCCCCCACGCGACATCGCGCTGGTTAGACCGCTTCAAATTCCGATAGCGCGCCACGGCCCAAAGCGGGAAATATTTGGGATAACCGTGGTACCGCAGATAGAACACGCGCGGGAAGCCGCCGCCGGTGTAATGCTCCTGCCCCCACAAACCGTCCTCGGCTTGGGTCTCGATCAGATATTTTACGCCGCGTTCGACTGCCGGGTGATCGACTTTTCCCGCTGCCATCAGGCCGAGCAGCGCCCAGCCGGTCTGCGACGCGGTGGAGGGCGCGGGCTCGTACCCGGCGTAATCGAGCTTGTAGCTGTCGCAGTCTTCACCCCAGCCGCCATCGGGGTTCTGGATCTGGATCAGCCAGTCCGCCGCGCGCGCCATGCTGGGATGATCGCCGCCAAGGCCAGCTGCGTTGAGCGCACACATGACCGACCAGGTGCCGTAGATGTAATTAACCCCCCAGCGACCGAACCACGACCCGTCCGCCATCTGCTCCTTCGCCAGGAAGTCGAGCGCGGCGGCCATGCGCGGGCTGTCCGCACCTTCGCCCAGTTGCGCGAACATCGACACACAGCGTGCGGTCACGTCGCTGGTCGGCGGATCGAGCAGCGCGCCGTGATCGGCAAAGGGAATATTGTTCAGATAATCATAGGTATTGTCGGCATCGAACGCACCGAACCCACCATTCTTCGATTGCAGCCCGGCGGTCCATTCGACGCCGCGATCGATCGCTTCGTCATAGCCCGATGCGAGCGCCAGTTTGTCCTTAGCCCGCGCCATCGCCATCACCACGACGGCAGTATCGTCCAGATCGGGATAGTGCGCGTTGTTATACTGGAACGCCCAGCCGCCGGGGCGGACATTGGGCTTCACGTCGGCCCAGTCGCCCTTCACGTCGAGTACCTGCAAGGGCTTGAGCCATTCGAGCGCAGCCTTGGCGCGGCGCTCATTGTCCTCGCCGCCCGCTTCCAGCATCGCGTGCGCGGCGAGCGCGGTATCCCAGACCGGGGAAACGCAGGGCTGACAATAGGCTTCATCGTCCTTGACCACGAGCAGCTTTTCAACCGACTGCCTTGCAATCGCGCGGTGGGGATGGTCCTCGGCATAGCCCAGGCAATCGAACATCATCACACTGTTCGCCATGGCCGGGTAAATCGCGCCCAGCCCGTCTTCGCCGTTCAGCCGCTCGACGACAAAATCGACGCATGCCTGTATGGCTTTGCCGCGCGTGCCTTTGGGCCAAAATGGCTCTGCGCGCTTCAGCACGACATCCAGCGCAGCAAAGAAAATCTGCCATGATCTTTTGGCACCGGCTGCCTGACTTTTCAGCGGCGCTGCCTTGATCGTGTAAAGCTCATCGACCTTGATGCCGAGCGGATTGCGCGCCACCGGTTGCTTGGCGGCCAGCACCAGCAACGGCACGATCACGGTGCGTGCCCAATAGGACATTTTTGACAGGTGCACCGGGAACCAGCGCGGGAGCAGGATCAGTTCAACCGGCATGGTCGGGACGACTGACCACGACCCCGCGCCAAACAACGCCAGCTGGATGCGGGTGAAGACGTTGACCGCCGCTGCCCCGCCCGCCTTGTGGATCGCGTTGCGCGCCCGGACCATATGCGGCGCGTCGATATCGTCGCCGATCATCTTGAGCGCATAATAGGCCTTCACGCTGGCCGATGCATCAAACGCACCGCCGTGGAATAGCGACCAGCCGTCGTGGCTGGCGGACTGGATGCGGCGCAGATACACGCCGATCTTGGCCTCCAGCCCGGTATCGCGGGGTTCACCCAGATAATGACGGAGCAGAATGTATTCGGCGGGGATGGTGCAATCGGCCTCCAGCTCGAACACCCAATGACCATCGTCACGCTGCACCGAAGACAGCGCTGCCGCAGCGCGGTTGGCGCAGGCGTCGGCAGCAGCAACCGGATCGATCAAGGTCTCGGCAACGGTGGCCATGTTCAGGTCAATTCCCTTTTTTCAGTTCCGAACAACCGGTGGTCGCATGCGCCGTCGGGGACATGGTCAGGCGGTTGCACATCGTAATGTAACGCTGCCCGACCCCATCGGCGGGCTATTTACATTGATGTTAGCGCATCGCCAAGCGGGCGGCGCTTGCCCCCGACCGCAATGCGCCTTCAATCGTTGCGGGTAATCGTGTCTGCGTCCAGTCGCCGGCGAGGAACAGGTTCTTCCAGCGTGTCGCCGTGCCGGGTCGTCGCGCGTCTTGTGCCGGCGTGGCCGCAAAGGTCGCGCGCTTTTCCTTGACGATCTGCCAGGCGGGCAGCGGAGCGCTGAGCCCCAGCCCCAGTGTCGCACAGATTTCATCCCAGATGCGGCGTGCCAAATCCTCGCGATCCTGATCAATCACGTCATCGGCACCGCTGATCGTCACCGAAATCCGGTCGCCATGACACACCACCCACTGCGCCGTCGCGCCGATCAGCGCGGTAATGGGCGGCGCACCGGGTGGCGGCGCAACCGCGTAGTGGGCGTTCAATATCGAACAGAATTCGGTCGGCACGATCAGGTCCGGGACCAGATCGGCCGCGACCCAGGGGGGGACGGCCAGAATAACGGGCGCATCATCCACCGCCTCCACGCCCTCACCAAAATCGAGGCCGGTCACGCGGTCGCCGGCAAAGCTCATCGCGCGCAGTCGGGTGCTGAAGCGCGGATCGGCGCCGCGTGCGCGAAGATAATCGAGCGCCGGATCAACAAATACCGCATCCAGCGTCGGCATCGCCACCATCGTCCGACACGCCTGGCCGCCGCGCGCGAAGGATTCGATCAGAAACCGTCCTGCAAGCCACGCGGATCCATCGGCGGGTTTGCAATTGAGCACCGCCAGCATCATCGGATCGACAACGCGTTCCCAGAACAGGCCATCATTCCGCAAAAGATCCCCAATCGTCGTTTTGCCCGGTCGCGTCAGCGCCAGTCGCAGCAGCGCGAGATGATCACGCAGTGTCGTTCCGGGCGCACGCCGCGCCTTGTCGAGCATCCATAACGGGATGGGACTGTCATTGACGGACAGCGTCCAGCGCGTGCCATCACGCAGATCGAGCATCGAAAAATCGGCATGTGCCGGCCCTTCCAACCGGTCAGCGGTCCCAATCAGGCCCAGAAAGTGATTGACCGCCTGATTGCCTGAAAAGACGAAATGATTGCCATTGTCGATGACCTGGTTGAGCGCCTTGTCATGGTAGCTGCGGCATCGCCCGCCCGCTCGCGGCGCACTGTCGCTCAGCGCGACCGACCAGCCCTGGCGGGCAAACTCGATCCCGGCGGATAATCCCGCCATGCCGGCGCCGATGATATGGGCCGTGCGCTGGCTGCTCAACGAAACAGCCACAGGCGTAGCGCGGTGAAGATCAGCGCGGTCTTGTTGACCTTGATCCGGCGGCGCGGCGGTGCCCATCCCTGCGTCTGCATCCGATCAAGGATTGGGGAATAAACTGCTGCCATCAGGCGCGGCGCGATCAGGTGGCCGGGTGGGCGGCGCTTCAGGATCGCTTGCGCTTCCTTGAAATGCGCCTGCGCGTGCACGGCCAGCGTGCGCGCAGCCGCATCGACTTTTGGGTCGTTGGCCAACGCCTCGGGCGTCGTCAGCGAAACGCCCGCCGCTTCCAGATGTTCGCGCGCCAGATAGACCCGGCCAATGCCGGCATCTTCATCAATATCGCGCAGGATATTGGTGAATTGCAGCGCGCGGCCCAGATGGTGGGCAAGCAACTTGCCATCGCCTTCGGGCATGCCAAAAATCTTGACCGACAAGCGTCCGACCGCGGACGCAACGCGATCACAATAAAGGTCGAGTGTCGCAAAATCGGGCCAGCGGATATCCTGTTCGACGTCCATCGCCATGCCGTCGATCACCGCATGGAAATCAGCCCTGTCGAGCCTGAAGCGCTCCACGGCGCGCGCAACAAGCGATGCCTGCCCCGGGTCTTCGCCCGCGTAGAGGGCATCAATATCGCGCCGCCATTCTTCAAGCGCGGCGGCGCGGCCGGCGGGGTTGCCCTGCTGGTCGTCGGCAATGTCGTCGACGATCCGGCAAAAGCCATAGACGGCGTACATCGCTTCGCGCTCCGCCTGGGGCAGCACGCGCATGCCGGCATAGAAACTGCTGCCCGACACCTGGGCTTGCAGCGCGGCAGGCGTGGCATCGGGGTTCATCGCGCGATCATCCGCGCCAGCCCGGCGGTCCCGGCAAGAATCAGGGTTTCCAGCGCATTGTGATGGACGCGTTCGGATAACGGATCACGCGTCAGCAGCCTTTTGGTCAGGCTCTCCGCCAGCCGCTGGATCACCGCAACCTCAACCGCCAGACGGCGATCATGGATTTGGGCAGCAAAGACCGATGAGGCAGCGAGCAGGCCCTGCGTGCGACGCGCCATGTCCACAATCACGCTGCGCAGGGCAGGACTAGCTGCTTTGGCCGCCAGATCATCGGTCGAGGCGCCGGCGGCATCAAGCAAATCCATGGGGATATAAACGCGGTCGATGCCCGTGTAGTCTTTACCACAGTCCTGGGTGTGGTTGATCACCTGAAGCGCCGCGCACAGCGCATCGGACGCAGGCCATGTATCACGCGATTCGCCATGGACATCAAGAACGTAACGTCCAACCGGCATGGCCGAAACGCGGCAATAATCGATCAGAGCGTCCCAGCTTGCATAGCGATTGACGGTGCAGTCGCGTTCAAATGCAGTCAGCAGGTCCAGTCCGTGCTGCGGCGACAGACGGCGATCGTTGAGCACCGCTCGTAGCGCGCGCGCTTCGGCATTGGCGTCGCTTGTGCCAGACAGCGTTGCGCGCATCGCCCCTAACAGCGCCAGCTTTTCATCGGCGCTGGCCGCAGCATTGTCAGCGACGTCATCAGCCGCGCGCGCGAACCGATAGAAGGCCATGATCGGCGCGCGATATTGCGGCTTCAGGATGAACGACGCGACCGGGAAATTTTCGTCGCCATGGCCCTTGCCCGATGCCAGTTCAGCAGCGGCCGTCATGCGCCCAGCTCCGCTTGCGCGCGGCCTTTCCACATGCCGCCACGCCCCTGCCAATGCGCGCGCGCGGACGCAAAGGTGCAGCCACCATAAAAGCTTGCGATCAAGGGCAGCGCGATACCCCAGAGCGGCGACCGACGATAGAAACGCAACATTGGTTGGAACGCGATAATCATCAAACCCCAGGCAATGGCACCGGCAATCTGCGCATAGCCGCGCCCGAACATGGTGAGCAAGGGCGGCGCAAGGTAAGTTATGGCCAGACCAATAATTGTCCCGGCCAGCAACAGCGCCGAATAGTTGAGCTGGGCATAGGCCGAACGCGAAATCATTGCCGCGACCGATTGCCATGTCTCATAGCGTCGAATGCTCACCGATCGGTCGGTCAAGCCCAGCCAGACCGATCCTTGCCGCTTCATCAGCGCCCCCAAGGTACAGTCATCAATCAGCGCGTTCTTGAGCGCCGCAATCCCGCCCGCCCGCTCAAGCGATTCGCGTTCAGCGAGCATGCAGCCGCCCGCGGCGGCGCCCAATTTGCTGGTTCGTTTGTTCACGCGCCCAAAGGGATAGAGCATCTGGAAAAACCAGACAAAGGCCGGCACCAGGCTGCGTTCGGCGATACTGTCGCAGCGCAATTTTGCCATCAATGTAACCAGCACGCGATTGTCGCCCTTGGCGCGCTGGACTAGCGTGCGCAGCGTATCGGGACGATGGGTAATGTCCGCATCGGTCAGCCATAGCCAGTCGGGGGCGTCGCCCGCAGCAGCGATGCCTTGATTCACCGCCCATAATTTGCCGGTCCAGCCGCTGGCGAGCGGGGCGCCCGAGATCACGGTCAACCGGTCCATGCCGGCGGCCGCATTGAGCGCGATGTCGGCGGTGTCGTCGCTCGAATTATCGTCAACCAGGATGATGTGGAAATCGCCCGGATAATCCTGGTCAAGCAGGCTGCCGATCGACGCGGCAATCACGTCGGCTTCGTCGCGTGCCGGTACGACGGCCACCACGGTGGGCCAGTGGAGCGGCGGATCGGGCAATGGATTGGTGTCGCGTTCCCGGGTTAGCCAGAACCCGTCATGGAGGATAACCAGATAAAGCCAGATGATCAGCGTCAGGGTGGCGATTAGGGTCAGGGTCATCCGATCCGGCTTTCGGCGCGGAACCAGTCGATCGCATCGCTCAACGCTTGTCGATAGGGACGCGCGCGATAGCCAAGCTCGGCTTCGGCCCGCGCGCTGGTGAAGTACATATTATGCGCCGCCATCTTCAACGAATCGAGCGTCAGAAACGGGTCCTTGCCCGTTACCCGGGCGATTTGTTCGTTGATCCAGGCCATCGGGAATAATGGCGCGCGGGGAATGCGAATCGTTGGCGGTTTGCGCCCAACGATATCGGCGATATCCGCCAACATCTGCCCGAGCGACACGTCCTGTCCACCCAGAATATAGCGTTCCCCAATCCGCCCCTTTTCCAGCGCGAGCACATGGCCCGCCGCCACATCATCGACATGAACCAGATTGAGTCCGCTTTCGACAAAGGCGGGCATCTTGCCATTGGCGGCCTCGACAATGATTCGGCCGGTCGGCGTTGGCTTTACGTCGCGCGGGCCTATTGGGGTCGAAGGGTTGACGATCACGGCGGGCAGCCCTTCTCGCACCATCGCTTCCACCAGCCGTTCCGCCACGACTTTACTGCGCTTATACGCGCCGACCGCTTGTTCGGGGGTCGCCGCGCGGGTTTCGTCGGCCACACCGCCGTTGACCGGCTTCAGCGTCGCTACGCTTGACGTATACACGATGCGCTCCACCCCGGCGGCACGCGCTGCATTCATGACCGCCAGTGTCCCCGCGCGATTATTGCGGACGATTTCCTCGGGATCCGGGGCCCAGATCCGATAGTCGGCAGCAACGTGAAAAAGGAATCGGGCGCCCCGCGCTGCGCGTTCGACCGACAGCTCGTCGCGAATATCGCCCTCGACCAGCTCCGCTTTCAGGCCGGTCAGATTGGTGCGGTCACTCGTTGAACGGACCAGCAGGCGGACAGTCGCCCCCCGATCGATCAGCGCGCGGGCCACGCTTGATCCGACGAATCCGGAAGCGCCGGTCACCAGGATGAGGTCTGCAGCGTTGATCATTGTGGCTCCGGAGGGCGCATCAGGCGCAGCCAGTAGCGCATAGAAGCGGGGGAGTGAATCGCCAAGAGGCGTGACGCAGCCAGCCGTGATGGTGCGGCGATGCCACGTCGGCACCGTATCGGGACGTGGCGCGGCCTGATGCGTCCGGAATAGCTGGACTGGCGTCGACGCGCGTGAAACTCTGAATTGCTCAAAGTGGCGGCAATGGGGGTGTTCGATGGCCAATGGCATCGCGGCGTTACTGATGTGCCTGGCATCCATTGGGGCCCTGTTCGGACTGGCGGCGGTTGTCTTGGCCGGGCGTTATCGCGCCGTTCCGCTGGCGGATGCCAAACTGCCGCCAATCACCGTCCTTAAACCGCTGCACGGCGCAGAACCTGCGCTGGAGGCGAATCTCGACTCGGTTTTTGCGCAGGACTATCCCGCGCCCATTCAGATCATCGCAGGGGTGTCTGATCCCGACGATCCGGCGCGCGCCTGTTTTGCGGCAGTGGCGGCACGGCATCCCAACATCGTTAGCCACATGATCGTCGATGCCCAACAGCACGGCTTGAACAACAAGCTGTCGAACTTGACCAATATGGCGCCCGCGATCGAGCATGGCTTGGTGGTGATCGCCGACAGCGATGTCGCCTGGATGCCGGATACGTTGCGACGGCTGGCGTCGGCGATGGGCGATCCGACGGTGGGCCTTGCCACTTGTCTGCATGTCGGGCGCGGCGATGTCGGGTTCTGGTCGCGCATGGCGGCGATGGATATTTCCTATCGTTACATGCCCATGGTCATTGTCGGCACCGCAATGGGGCTGGCGCGACCCGCGCTTGGCCCGACCATGGCGATGTCGCGCGATGCGCTGGAGTCGATCGGCGGCTTTGCCCGGTTCGCCACAGTCCTTGCCGATGACTATGAAATTGGTCGCGCGATCCGGGAACAGGGCCTGCAAACCATCCTGCCGCCGCTGTTTGTCACCCATGGCTGTGCCGAATCGAGCCTTGGTGCGTTGCTGGCGCACGAGCTGCGTTGGTCATTGACGATCGCCCGCATCGATTTTGCCGGCTTTATCGGCAGTATCACGCTTCATGCCTTGCCACTCGCCCTGTTGGGCATGGTCCTCGCCAATTTCCCGATCGAATCCTGGATTGTGCTGGTCACGGTATTGGCGGCACGTTGGGCAACAAAGGCGCGGATCGATGCGGTTGCCGGGCGGTCCAGCGGACCAGCCTGGCTGCTGCCAATCCGCGATCTGCTGTCTTTTGGTGTTTTTTGTGCCACATTTGTCATCAAGAAAGTCGATTGGCGCGGCGCACAATTCCGGGTAACGCGCGACGGTAAACTTCATTCGTTACAAGGTTCAGCTCCATGATGCGTTCGCTTTTCCTGCAGGCCCCGTCGTTTGACGGCTTTGATGGCGGCGCCGGGTCGCGCTACCAGGCAAAGCGGGAAATCAAGTCTTTCTGGTATCCAACATGGCTGGCGCAGCCCGCCGCGCTTGTCCCGGGCTCAAAGCTGATCGACGCGCCCGCGCATGACCAGACCTGGGACGATATCAAGCATGAAGCGCTGGAGCATGACCTGGTCATCATCCACACCTCGACGCCGGGCTTCAAGCAGGACGTGCGCGTGGCGGGCATGCTGAAAGAGCTTAATCCAGCGCTCAAGGTCGGCTTTATTGGCGCCACCGTTGCCGTCGATGCCGACTGGGCGATGAAGAATGCACCGACCGTCGATTTTGTCGCGCGCAACGAATTTGATTTCACGATTCTCGACGTCGCCAAGGAAATCCCCTTTTCGGAAATCAAGGGCATCAGCTACCGCAATGAAGCGGGTGAGATCATCCATAATGAGGACCGCGAAGTCCTGATGGACATGGACTCGCTGCCCTTCGTGTCGCCCATCTATAAGCGCGACCTGAAGATGGAGAATTACTTCATCGGCTATCTGAAGCACCCCTATGTCAGCTTCTACACCGGTCGCGGCTGCAAGAGCCGCTGCACCTTCTGCCTGTGGCCGCAAACCGTGGGCGGGCATAATTACCGGACCCGGTCGATCCCGCATGTGATCGAAGAAGTGAAATATGTGCTGAAGGAATTTCCGCAGATGGCGGAATTGTTCTTCGATGACGACACGCTGACCGATGACCGCGCCCGCGTTGAAGAACTGGCGCGCGAACTTGGCAAGCTGGGCGTAACCTGGTCGTGCAACGCCAAGGCCAATGTGCCGTACGAAACGCTGAAGATCATGCGCGAAAACGGCCTGCGCCTGCTGCTGGTGGGCTATGAAAGCGGCAACCAGCAAATCCTGCACAACATCAAAAAGGGTTTGCGGATCGAAACCGCCAAGCAGTTCGCCAAGGATTGCCGCAAGCTGGGGATCAAGATCCACGGAACGTTCATCATGGGCCTTCCCGGTGAAACCCATGAGACGATCCAGGAAACCATCGCTTATGCCAAGGAAGTGAATCCGCACACCATCCAGGTGTCGCTGGCCGCCCCCTATCCGGGCACTTTCCTGTACAAGCAGGCGATCGAGAATGGCTGGTTTGACGGCACCGATCATCTCGTCGCGGATGGCGGCGGACAGATTGCCCAGCTGACCTATCCGCATCTTGCCTCTGACGAGATTTTCGAGGCGGTCGCCGAATTCTACAAGAAATTTTATTTCCGCCCGTCCAAGGTTGGTTCGATTGTCGCCGAAATGGCCACCAGCCCAACGATGATGAAGCGCCGCCTGCGCGAAGGCGTCGAATTCTTCAGCTTCCTGAAGAACCGCAACGTCGAAGCGGCGTAGGGGCGCCGATCCTATTTCAGCAGCCTGCTCCCCCGCAGCAGCGGGGGCGGCAGCGCCCCAAACACCGTCCTTTGCCACGCCGGCCCCTTGGCGTTCGCGGTAGAAGGAACCCCGTTATGGGCCTTATGCCATGCTGAAATACACTGCCCTGATCCTGACCGCGCTGGGTCTTGCTGCGGCCATCTGGCTGATCGGCCATACCGGCTTTGCGCAAGTCGCCGATGGCGTTGCTCGGATCGGCATCCTGGGGTTTGTGGTGTTCATGGCATGGTCGGGGGTGTGCCTGACACTGTTGGGCGCAGCATGGCTGGCGGTGGCGCCCGGCATTGACCGCACTCAGCTGAAAATCTTCGCCTGGGCGCGCACCACGCGCGAGGGGGCCACCGACGTCCTGCCCTTTTCGCAATTCGGTGGCCTGGTCATCGGTGCGCGCACGGCAATCGCCGGCGGGATCAGGCCCGCGCTGGTTTATGCTTCGCTGATTGCCGATCAGACCACCGAGCTTGCCGGGCAGCTGGCATTTACGGTGTTTGGCGTGGCGATGCTGGTCGCGATATTGGCCAGCAACGGCCACGGCCCTGATGTACTGCCCATGGTGCTTGGCGGCACGGGTGTGCTTGCCGCGATTATGGCGGGCTTTGCCTTCGCGCAGCGGCCGGTGCTGAAAATGGCGCAGGGCCTGGCCGGGCGATTGCTACCGGGATCAATCGCGACGATGGAGGCACTGACCGGCGAGCTTGACGCCATTTACCGCCAGCGTGGGCGTGTGATTCTGGCTTTCCTGCTGCATCTGATCGCGTGGGTGTTCGCCGCCTTTGGCGCGTGGGTTGCGCTGACCCTGATGGGTTTTCCATTGAAGGTTGCATCGGTGCTCGCGCTCGAAGCGCTGATCTTTACCTTGCGCACTGTCGCCTTTGCGATTCCGGGCGGCATCGGCGTTCAGGAAGCCGCCTATGTGCTGATCGGGCCGATTTTTGGCCTGTCGCCCAGCGCCGCGCTTGCGCTGTCACTGGTCAAACGCGCCCGCGACATCAGTATCGGCATTCCCGCCATATTGGCATGGCAATGGGGTGAGTGGCGCAGCGTCCGCGCTGACGCGGCGGGTGGATGACCAATATTTCTTCCGCAGCTGGTCGCGCACGCCTGCTATTGGTGGAGCGGCTTTTGCAGATGACGGGCCATTCGCGCTTCGAGCAGGCGGACCAACTGCGGATCCATGAAAATATAATCGTCTGGAATATCCAGACAGATCATCCTTCTACCCCCGATCGAGCGACCGAACTTTCGTTGAACCTTTTCTCTGTGTGACTTTTCCATCACCACAATGACATCGGCCCATTGAATCAGTTCATCGGTCAACGGATTTTCGGCATCGTTGTTCGTCCCCGCCGAAGCGACTTCAATATCTGTCCGATGGGAAAACACCTGCTCCGCCGTCGGGCTCCGAAGCCGATTTTGGCTGCACACGAACAGAAACCGCTTCACGGCAATGTCAATTCTTTACCGCCAGCCCGTCGGTGATCTCGTAATAATCACCCTTGTCGGCGACGAAAATATGCGTGCCCAGCATCGTGCCGGTCGGGCCATCAAACGCGCCCATCGCGACCGCCAGACGGTCGCGGCCGGTTGTATCCCAGAACAGAAATGACCCGCAGGTCGAACAAAAGCCCCGACGCACCTTTGCCGATGATTGATACCAGGTCAGCGCGTCCGCTCCGGTAATCTGGATGGCATCTCGCGCGATATCGACCGATGCCCAATAATGCCCGGATTGCTTGCGGCACTGCGTACAGTGGCAGGCATCGGGGCGATCAAGTGGACCATCGGCCACAAAACTTATGGCGCCGCACAGACATGATCCGGCCAGGGGTGCAGTTGGTTGGCCTGATGCCGGCAGGCCCTGTTTGTCCGGACTCGTCCCGGTCAACCGCGCACCCGCTCATGGTGTCTGATAACCTCATCGATAATGAAGCGCAGGAATTTTTCGCTGAAGTCGGGATCAAGATTGGCATCGCGGGCCAAGGCGCGCAGCCGTTCGATCTGGGTCTCTTCGCGCTTTGGATCGGCGGGCGGCAGGCCATGCTCGGCCTTGTATCGGCCGACCGCCTGCGTGACCTTGAAGCGCTCGGCGAGGACAAAGACCAGCGCCGCGTCGATATTATCGATGCTCTGGCGATACCCGTTCAGCGTGTCGTCCGGCACAATGTCACCCTTTTTTCTGGTCGCTATGCCGTCTTTTTGGGTGCAGCAGCGCTTGCACGCAACCCCATGCTCTTGCCTTTGTAGCACGGAGCCGCCACATCGCCCCCGTCATGACTGCGACCATCCACCGGCTCGACAACCGTCGCACCGCCTCGCTTGATCCGATGATCGGCCTGGTAGCGGGGGACATGAACCTGGTGAACGCGGTCATTCTTGATCGCATGCAGTCCCAGATCCCGCTGATTCCCGAACTTGCCGGTCACCTGATTGCCGGCGGTGGCAAGCGGATGCGGCCGATGCTGACGCTCGCGAGCGCGGCGCTGCTCGGCTATACCGGCACCCGCCATCACGGGCTTGCGGCGTCGGTAGAGTTTATCCACACCGCCACGCTGCTTCATGACGATGTGGTCGATGGATCTGATCTGCGCCGCGGGCGCCGGACCGCCAACAATATCTGGGGTAATCCCGCCACCGTGCTGGTCGGCGATTTTCTGTTCAGCCGCGCCTTTGAACTAATGGTCGAGGATGGCAGCCTGAAGGTGCTGAAGATCCTGAGCCATGCCAGCGCCGTGATTGCCGAGGGCGAAGTGAATCAACTGACCGCCGCGCGCCGGATCGATCTGGGTGAGGAACGCTATCTGGATATTATCGGCGCGAAGACGGCGGCGCTGTTTGCCGCCGCTTGCCGGATTTCCGCCGTCGTCGCCGAACGACCGGACACCGAGGAAGGCGCGCTTGATGCCTATGGCCGCAATCTTGGCATTGCGTTTCAGTTGGTCGACGATGCGATCGATTATGTGTCGGACGCCGGCACGATGGGCAAAGACGCGGGAGATGATTTCCGCGACGGCAAGGTAACGCTGCCGGTCATTCTGGCCTATGCGCGCGGATCAGACGAAGAGCGCCGGTTCTGGAAGGATGCCATCGAAGGACGGCGGGTGTCGGATGATGATCTTGCGCAGGCGGTCGATCTGATCCGGGCATCGCACGCGGTGGACGACACGCTGGCGCGCGCGCGCCATTATGGTCAGCGCGCGATTGATGCGCTGGGCGGCTTTGCCAACAGTCAGGCCAAGGCGGCGATGGTCGAGGCGGTCGAATTCGCGATCGCGCGCGCTTACTGACGGGTTAAAGGCGGCACGGCCCGGCGACCGGGCAAGTCTTGCCGGTGTCGACCTCTATCTGAATCGTCGCATGGGCGATGCCAAACCGGTCATGCAACATCTGTTGCGCGGCGCCCAGAAACGCATCACCGGGGTGTCCCGCCGGGATCAGCAGATGGGCGGTTAAAACAGGTTGGGTCGTGCTCATCGGCCAGATGTGCAGGTCGTGAATGGCGGTGACGCCGTCCAGAGCCGCCAGCGCCTCGACGATATGGTCGTAATCAATGCCGCGCGGAACGGCGGCCAGCGACATGTCGATTGCTTCGCGGAGCAGCCCCCAGGTCTGCCAGAAAATCAGCGCCACAATCGCCAGACTGATCACCGGATCGATCCAACTCCACCCCGTCTGCCAGATGATCAGCCCGGCGGTCAGGACACCAGCCGACACCGCGGCATCGCCCGCCATGTGCAGATACGCGCCGCGAATATTGATGTCGCCCTTGCGCCCGCGCGCGAACAGCATTGCCGTTGCCAGATTGATCACGATGCCCATGGCCGCGACCAGCGCAATGGTCGGCCCCGGTACGGCGCTGGGCGCGCCGATGCGCTGGATCGCTTCAAGCGTAATTGCGCCGAGCGCCACCAGCAGCAGCAAGGCGTTCAGCAAGGCGGCAAGAATCGACGATCCGCTAAGGCCATAGGTATAGCGTTTAGACGGCGCGCGTCGTGCCAGCGCCACGCCGCCCCACGCCACCGCCAGTCCCAGCACGTCGGACAAGTTATGGCCCGCGTCGGCCAGCAGCGCGACCGAGCCCGTCGAAAAGCCAAAACCTGCCTCTACCGCGACAAAGGCGACATTGAGGGTGATACCGATCGCAAAAGCCTGACCGAAATCCGCCGGTGCGTGGCCATGACTGTGGCCATGGCTGTGACTGTGACTATGACCATGGGCCTCACCATGCTGATCTCGATCGCCATGGGCGTGATGGGCGTGGCCGTCGTGATGATGCGCAGGCAATCTGGACTCCGTAACGGCAGAATTCTGGGCCGGTGGTGCACAACGACGCGCCGCCGGTTAAAAGCCGATCGCAATCACTTGCCACAATGATGCGCAAGCCGATAGCTGGGCCATGATCGATCCGCTACCGATCCACACTGTTCTGCCCGATCTCCTCGCCGCGCTGCAGACGGGGACCAGCGCCGTGCTGGTCGCGCCGCCCGGCGCGGGCAAGACGACCGCGGTCGCGCCGGCATTGCTCGACGAGCCATGGTGTACCGGTGAAATATTGCTGCTCAGTCCAAGACGCCTGGCGGCGCGTGCTGCCGCAGAGCGGATGGCGATCATGGCGGGCGAGGCGGTCGGACAGACCTTTGGCTATCTAACTCGGATGGATGCGCGGGTTTCCAGTCGCACGCGCGTCACCGTGATGACCGAGGGTATTTTTGTTGCCCGAATCCAGGCGGACCCCGAACTCGCGGGCGTCAGCGCGGTGCTGTTTGATGAAGTGCACGAACGTAGCCTCGACAGCGATTTCGGGCTGGCGCTGGCGATCGACGCGCAACAGGCATTCCGGCCCGATATCCGGCTGGTGGCGATGTCGGCGACGCTTGATGGCGCGCGCTTTTCGCGGTTGATGGCGCATGACGGCATCAGCGCGCCGGTTATCGAAAGCGCGGGTCGTAGCTGGCCGCTCGAGCTGCGTCATCTGGGGCGGATGGGCGATGCGCGCATCGAGGATAGTATGGCCGCAGCAATCCGGCAGGCATTGCGCGAGACCGAAGGGGGGGTGCTCGCCTTTTTGCCGGGTGTGGCGGAAATCGAGCGCGTGGCCGATCGGCTGGGTGACGTGGCCGCAGGGCTTGTCCTTCACCGATTGCATGGAAGCCTTGATCCCGCCGATCAGCGCGCGGCCATTGCGCCTGATGGCGCGGGTCGGCGCAAGATTGTGTTGGCGACATCGATTGCGGAGACCAGTTTGACGCTCGATGGGATCCGGGTGGTGGTCGATTCGGGTCTTGCGCGGCGCCCTCGCTATGATCGGGCGGCGGGGATGACCCGGCTGGTGACCGAACGCGCCAGCCAGGCTGCGGTTACGCAGCGCGCGGGCCGCGCGGCCCGGCAAGGGGCAGGGGTCGCGTACCGCTTGTGGGAGCATGTCGCGACGGCGGGCCTGCCACGTTTTGATCCGCCAGAGATTACCGAGGCCGACTTATCGGCACTGACGCTCGATTGCGCGCGCTGGGGGGTTACCGATCCGCGAACACTGCGCTGGCTTGACCCACCGCCCGATGCAGCAATTGCCGAGGCGCGCACGCGGCTGCTGACCCTTGGAGCGATCGACCCGGACGGGCGGGTCACCCCGCATGGCGAAGCAATCGCCCGCTTGCCGCTTGCCCCCCGGCTGGCGCACATGCTGGTTGAGGCGGGCAGGCGCGGGATGGCGCCGACGGCCGCCGCCGTCGCGGTGCTGCTCGGCGAACGGGGGCTGGGGGGCAATGATCCCGATCTCGACACCCGGTTGCGGCGTTGGCGAAGCGAGCGTGGACCGCGCGCCGAAAATGCCCGGAAGCTGGCGCAACGATGGGCAAACCTGGTTTCGTCATCGGCACCCAATGCCCCTGCGCCGTCGGTCGCCCCAGATCAGGGCGACGCGGTGGCGCTATCCATCGCCCTTGCTTTTCCCGATCGCGTCGCGCGCCGTCGCGACGCATCGGGGGAAAGCTGGGCGTCGGTTGGGGGACGGGGGTTTCGGCTCGATCCTACCTTGTCGCTTGCCCGGCACGATTGGCTGGCGGTTGCTGAAACGCAGGGCATGGCGGCGGGCGCCAGAATCCTGTCCGCCGCGCCTATCGATGCAGCCGCCGTTGAGACAATGTTCGCCGATCGGATCGAGAGCCGTCGTCATGTCAGCTTTGATCCGACGACCGGTGGGGTGAAGGCTGAACGCGAACGGCGGCTTGGCGCAATCCGGCTAAGCGGCGGCCCCGATGCCGATGCCAGGGCGGATGAGATTATCGCCGCGCTGATGGAGGGCGTGCGCCGGCATGGGCCAGCGCTTCTTCCCTGGACCGACGCCGGCAATGCGCTGCGCCTGCGCGCTGCCTTCGCCGCCCGCCACGATGGTCCGGGTGTCGCGCTTGACGACCAGACGCTGATCGATCAGCTCGACGACTGGCTGCCGCCCTTGCTGGAGGGCAAACGACGCCTCGACCAGATTGATGGAGCCGATTTGACCCAGGCGCTTCAGGGACTGATCGGCTGGGACGCGATGCGCGCCATCGACCGACTGGCCCCCATGCGGCTCGAAACCCCGGCAGGGAGCAGCCACGCGATCGACTATGCCGCCGAGGCTGGCCCGACCGTCGAACTGCGCCCGCAGGCGCTGTTCGGCATGACCCGCCACCCGATGGTCGCCGATGGCCGTGTGCCGATTGTCCTAAGCCTGACCTCCCCCGCCGGCCGACCCATCCAGACGACGCGCGATCTGCCCGGATTCTGGGCGGGAAGCTGGGCGGCGGTGGCAAAGGAAATGCGCGGTCGCTACCCGCGCCATCCCTGGCCCGACGATCCGGCGAACGCGTCGGCGACGCTCAGAACCAAAAATGCAGATGCACGCGCCAAAGGCTTGCGGTAAGGACGTGGCCATGACGACCGCCCGCATCTATCGACGCCCCAAAAACGCCATGCAATCGGGTCGCGCCCGGACCCAGTTATGGGTTCTGGAATTTGAACCCAGCGAAGCCAAACAGGCCGATTCGCTGACCGGCTGGGCTGGCAGTGGCGACACCCGCCAGCAAATCAGGCTGACGTTCCCGACGGCCGAAGCGGCGCTTGCCTATGCCGCCCGCGAAGGCATTACGGCGCACGTGCTCCCCGAGCCGAGCAAGACGTTGAAGCTGCAGGCCTATGCCGACAATTTCCGGTAACAGGCCGATCCAAAAGCCTTTTTGCTGAATATTCGGGTTCCGAGTGCTGAAGGCCGAACGCCTAACACCGAACGCTCTGGCAGGCTCACCACGGCAGCTTTGGCCGGGTACCCGCACCAGACGGTATTATTACTAACCGAATACGGACCCCGTCAGCAGCATCAACAGCTTTACATCGATGGCGACGCCTTGCGCGCGCCTGGCCGCCACGAAGGCCGCGACATCGCCCAGCGCAACACGGTGAACGATGATGTCCTCATCGCCTTCGCCGCCGCCGTCGCCAACTTTGGTGAGCCCGGTCGCTTTTACCAGCGCGAAGCTTTCTGAGACCATGCCGGGGGAAGAAAAAAACTCGCCAATGGTTTCGATATGCGCGGCGCGGTAGCCAGTTTCTTCTTCCAGTTCCCGCGCGGCAGCGGTTTCGGCGGATTCATCGGCGCCGCCCTCGTCCCCGATCAATCCGGCGGGCAGTTCAAGGCAATACCGGCCAAGCGGCACGCGATATTGCTCCACCAAAATCACATCGCCCTGGTCAACCGCCAGGATGGCAGCTGCTCTGATGCCACGCGCGCGTGAAACATATTCCCAGCGACCGCGCTTTTTTGTGACGATGAAGCGGCCTTCCCACATCGTTTCAACGGGGGCGTCATGGTCGGGAACACGCATTACATCGTTACAATTCGATCAGGCGGTCGGGCAATTCGTTTTCATCGTCGTCGGTCTTGGGGAAATGCTCGCCGATGATCTTGCCAATCGCCATAACGGCAGCGGCCATGCCTTCGCCGGACTTGCCGGCGCGCACCTGTTCGATCAGCGCGGCCATTGCCTCACCCCAGCGCTCTGGCGGCACTTTGCTGTGGATTGCCTCATCGGCGACGATTTCGGCGATGCGCTCTTCAAGCGAGAGATAGAGCAGGATCCCGATCCGCGCCTTGGTCCGGCGCTCCGCGCCGACTTTAAAATACTCAATCGCGCGCCGCCGTACCCGCCGGGCCTTGGTGGCCCTGGGGGTCAACGCCAGGCGCAGCGGCGACCATTCCATTGCATAACGCACTGCCAGGAATGCAATTGCGAGCAACAGGGTAAGCGTGAACAACAAGCGCGCAGGGTTGATCTCTCCCCAGCCGCTCGCGCCGGGATAGGCGATCGCTTCCAAAAGTGGGGGCCATAGCGCGCACAACCCGGCGACCATCAGCATCACCAGCACCGCATAATGCAGCGCCGCATCGCGGTATGAATCTGATCGCTGGCTGACGATGGTTACAATCTCGCCATCGGTGCCCTGTTCGGCATCGGCGACGGCCATGCCGACCAGCGTGCGCTCTGCTTCGCTAAGCACTGCAATGCCTGCCATTACCAGCTCCCCGACGATCCGCCGCCCCCGAACGACCCGCCGCCGCCCGAAAAACCGCCGCCGCCGCCGCCCCAGTCGGAGCCGCCACCACTTCCCCAGGATGATCCGCCACTGCCCCACGATGATCCGCCGCTGGGGCCCCACAGGATAATCGGCACGCCGCCTGAACTCCGGTACCGGCGTCCACCCGCGCGCGCGAACAACCGCGGCAGGATGAAGAAGACTACGATCAGGATGAAAAAGGTTACCACAAGCCCGCCGCCAGGATCGCTGCGCCGCGCCTTCTTGACCAGCGATACCGCGCGCTGCTCGGCGGCCTCGGTGGGCAGTTTCATCTGCTGGGCGATCGCTGCCGCGCCGGCAACGATACCGCCGGGCAGATCGCCGCTTTTGAATTTGGGAATGATGATGTCACGGATGATCATGCTCGACAGCGCGTCGGTCATGATCGGCTCCAGACCATAACCAACCTCGATCCGCACTTTGCGATCCTTCGGGGCGACGATCAGGATGATGCCATTGTTTGCGCCGTCTTGTCCGATTTTCCAGAACCGCCCCAGCTTGTAGCCATAATCTTCGATGGCATAGCCCTGCAGATCAGGAATGGTTGCGACCACGAACTGACGCGACGATGCCTGCTCAATCTCGGCAGATTGCTGATCAAGCGCCGCGATCTGATCAGGACTCAGCACGCCCGCTGCATCGACCACCCGACCAGTAAGCGGCGGGAAGCTTTGCGCATGGGCGGCCGCGCTGCCCAGCAGCAGCGCGGCGAGAAAGGCGAGCCAGCGGATCAGTTGCTGTTTCCGAAATCGACCTTCGGGGCATTTTCAGCACCCGGCGTCGTTGCCTGATACGGCGTTACCGGCTTTGCGCCGTAAAATATCTTTGCGCCGATCGCGTCGGGAAAGGTGCGAATACGTGTATTATAGCTCTGCACTGCGCTGTTATAATCGCGGATAGCAATAGTAACGCGGTTTTCACTGCCCTCCAGCTGGCTCATCAGCGTCTGGAAATTGTCCTGGCTCTTGAGATTTGGATAGGCTTCGACATTGGCGAGGAGCCGGCTGAGCGAGCCATTGAGCTGGCCCTGCGCCTGCGCGAATTGCGCCATTTTGGCCGGATTGGTCAGATCGTCGCCGCTTACCTGAATCGACGTTGCTTTGGCGCGCGCGTTGATCACGTCGGTGAGGATCTTGTCCTCTCCCTGCACCGCGCCTTTGACCGTCGCGACCAGATTGGGGATCAGATCGGCCCGGCGCTGATAATCTGCCTGCACGTCAGCCCAGCGCGCTTTTACATTTTCCTCGGCGGTCGGGACGCTGTTCAGCCCGCATGCGGACAGCAGGACCGCGCCGGCAAGCGCCATGACGAGACGAAGTTTCATGTCGGTCTACCCTTCAAAAGCTCTCACCGTTCATTGACGGCCTTGACCCTTTTAGCCGGGAAGCCAACACTCCCCCAAGCCAAATCGGATAAGACCGTTGCGGCAGTGTATTACATTGGGAGGACACCGGCCATGTTCAAGGAGTTCGGCGAATTCATCAAACGCGGCAATGTGCTTGATCTGGCGGTCGCGGTGATCATTGGCGCAGCTTTTGGCAAGATCGTTTCGTCCTTGACGGACGATATCATCATGCCCTTGATCGGCAAGATCTTTGGCGGGCTTGATTTTTCCAGCTATTTCATGCTGCTCGGGCCAGTGCCCAACGGCTATACCGGGTCGCTGGCCGATTATGCCGCGCTGAAAAAGGCGGGCGCGCCTTTGCTGGGGTACGGCGAATTCATCACGCAGGCCGTCAACTTTACAATTGTGGCGTTTATCGTGTTCCTGATCATCCGCGCCGTTAACCGGGCGATGCCAACGCAGGCTGAATCACCGGCCCCCGTAACGGAACCGGCGGATATCACGCTGTTGCGTGAAATTCGCGATGCGTTGAACGCCGGGCGAGGGGGCTAAGCGGCAACCAGATTTTCGGCGGTCGCATCGGCCAGACTAGTGCCGTCGAGGATTCGGGCGGTCTCGTCCCGCACGCGCATCATCGCATGGCGGATCGCGCAGCTTGCTTCGTCCTTGCAGTCGCTGCAGCGGCGGTAAGCGGTGCGGCTGACGCATGGGACCAGCGCCAGCGGGCCTTCGATGACCCGAATAATCTCACCGAGCGACAAAAGATGCGAGGGGCGTGACAGGCAATAGCCCCCCATCTTGCCACGGTGGCTGTGCAGGAAGCCGGCTTCGCGCAGATCTGCAAGGATCAGTTCAAGGAATTTGCGCGGGACATTGGCCTCCGCTGCAATCCGGTTCATTGGGATGGGCGGGCTGCCAACGGGGGCCTTGGCCAGGAAAATCATCGCGCGCAGCGCGTAGCGGGAACGCTGTGTCAACATAATGTGACATCCTATGCACCTCTATTGTGGCGAGTGAAAGGCGGGGTTTTCATTAACGTGTAAATCCCTATATCGGCGAGGCCGGGTTCGCCCGGCTATGGTGATAAAGTGCGGCGTGAAATAGATGCAGCGGACCCGGGGGCAGTACCCGGCGGCTCCACCACAACCTGCTGAAAAGGCTGGTTATGACGGGGCCGAACCAGGATCGACGTGTATTGAAAGGCGCTGTTTTTGCCCGGGCTGAGTAACCCGTAAAAGGCTCAAAACCACAAGTGCTAACGATAACGAAGCACTCGCAATTGCGGCCTAACCCAAGACTTAACGGTCTAGGTTAGAACGACGAAAGCGCGGTTCGGGCTGCACCGGGCAACAGAAGCAGATTCCGGCGGCCGCCGGGGGGGCCGAGCAACAGAACCCCCCGGACTTTCAGCAAAAACTGATCGCCAGCAGCGCGCGTTTGAGTCGGTTGGGTGCCGCTCGCGGATTCCACCTGACCGACTATAATCACTTACCACCGCAAAATTAACGCTGTCATTGAAAGGTTTGATTAGTTTTTAGCGTTATGTCGAGAGCGCCATTGGGGGCGCATGAGACGTGCTGGGGGTGCAATGACCGACCTGTTGCTAAACGCCGATCTATGTGACGAGGCGGATCAAAGGCCCGATCTAGACCCAGACCTTGGCTCCGATCGTGGCTCGGCTGACCTTGCAGTGCGGCCATCGTCGCTTCGATATGTGGTGCCGATAGGCGCTGCACTCGCGCTCGAAGCCTGCGGTGAGGGGAGCGGGACCATTACTTCTGGCACCGCGACGCCCACCCCAACGCCCACGTCCACCGCCCCTCCGACTAGCGTCCAAGCCAGCCGATTTCTGGCTCAGGCAACATTTGGGGCATCGCAGGCAGATATTTCACAAGTTCAGTCACTTGGCTATGCAGGCTGGATTACTGATCAGATCGCCCGACCGCGGGGGTCGCATTGGGACTGGCTGGTCGCCAATGGCTATCTTGATGTCGCCAACCTCAACAATTCCAACGGGTTCGATAACAGCGTCTGGCGCCAGATCATTACTGAGCCAGGGCAGTTGCGGCAGCGCGTCGGCATGGCATTGTCGGAAATTATTGTCGTTGGGCTGGGCGGTGTAACATTGTCGTGGCGCCAATTTGTTGGCGCGGCGTATCTCGATATTCTGCTCGACAACGCGTTTGGTAATTTTCGCACGCTGATCGAACAAATCACCACCAACGCCGGCATGGCATCCTTTCTGACGTATTTAAACAATCGTCGGGAAAACACGGCCACCGGCGCGCTGCCGGATGAAAATTATGCACGCGAGCTGATGCAGCTGTTCTCTATAGGCCTCTACCAGCTCAATATGGACGGCACGCTCAAAATGTCGGGCGGCAACCCGATCGAAACCTATTCACAGAACGACGTTTCACAGCTTGCCCGGGTTTTTACGGGACTCGTGCTCGATTCGAACGACAATTCGACGCCTAATCGACTGCGTCGCCCACTGGTAATGAACGCTTCATTGCATGAAACGGGGGCCTCAACCTTCCTCGGTACGACTATTCCTGCCGGTACCGAAGGAATGGCAGCCGTCCGAATGGCGTTGGATGCGATTTTTGCGCATCCAAATGTACCGCCCTTTATTTCGAAGCAGCTTATACAGCGGTTGGTAACCAGCAATCCGTCGCCCGCCTATGTTGGCAGAGTGGCGGCTGTATTCGCCAATAATGGCTCAGGCGTGCGTGGCGATCTGGCCGCCGTGGTCAGGGCCATTCTGCTCGATACAGAAGCGCGCAGCGATGCCAGCCTTACAAGCGCGAGCGCAGGCAAGATACGTGAACCGGTAATCAGGCTGACCAATTGGGCTCGCTCTTTTGGTGCGACTTCGGCAGGTGGACTTTGGCCGATAGGCGATACCAGCAGCAACAGCACCCGACTTGCTCAAGCCCTGGGCCGCAGCCCGTCCGTGTTCAATTTCTTTCGGCCGGGTTACACGCCACCCAATACGCAATTGGCGTCGCAATCACTGGTCGCGCCCGAACTCCAGATTACCGATGAGCTGAGTGTTGTTGGCTACGTGAATTTCATCAGAGGGTTCGTCGCCAATTCGAATGCCGATATAAAGGCGGACTATTCGGATCTGATCGCGAAAGCGGCGGACAGCCAGGCTCTGGTCGATGACGTAAACCTGCGGCTCGCAGCTGGACAACTTAGCAGCGCGACGGTCGCAACGATCAGGGCAGCTGTTGACAGTGTCGCCACCACAGCGGCCAATTTTGCGATGAACCGAGTAGCGATCGCGGTGCTGCTGGCGATGGCTTCGCCCGATTATATCGCGCTTAAATAGGGGTTTGACGATGGCTATGGATCAATCTCGCCGCGCGTTTCTAAAGCGGAGCGCGGCTCTAGGTGTCGCGGGCGCCGCTGCACCGTTCGTCACCAACCTTGCCGCCATTGGCGAAGCGGCCGCCAGCACGGCGGCGGATTACAAGGCGTTGGTTTGCGTCTTTCTGTACGGTGGCAATGATTACGGCAACACGCTGCCACCATATGATCAGGCCAGCTACAACCTGTACAATGCCGCAAGGCCCGGCCTGGCACATGTACGCTCGACACTCGACGCAACCGTTTTGACACCCACAGCGGCGCTGGCGGGCGGCCGGCAATATGCGCTGGCGCCGACCATGGCGTCGCTGCTGCCGATCTTTGATGCTGGTCGCATGGCGGTGGTGCTCAATGTCGGCACGCTCGCACAGCCGACAACCAAGGCGCAATACACTAGCCGTTCGGTACCGCTGCCGCCAAAACTATTCTCGCACAATGATCAGCAAAGCTATTGGCAGTCGTCGAGCCCCGAAGGCGCCAATTCCGGCTGGGGCGGCAGAATCGGCGATCTTTTCCAAAGCGGCAATGGCACGGCAACACTGACCTGCATCAACGCGTCAGGCAATGCTGTGTTTCTCTCGGGGCGGACGGCGGTCCAATATGCCGTCAGCACCAGCGGTCCGATACCGTTACTTGGTAACTCCAGCTCCTTGTTTGGCTCGCAGCTTGCGGCATCCAGCATCAGGACGTTGATGGGGGGCGCAGGTACTGGATTGTTGGGGATGGAACATGGCCGCATCAGCCAGCGATCGCTCGATCTGTTCTCACAAGTAAACAGCGCGCTGGCAGGCGCCCCGGCAGCCAATTTCAACCTTTTCCCGGCCAGTAACAGTTTAGCAGACCAGTTGAAGATTGTTGCCCGCCTGATTTCGGTCTCCCAGGAGCTGGGCGCTAAGCGCCAGGTATTCTTTGTGTCGCTCGGCGGGTTTGATACCCATGACGGATTGTTGACGCAGCATCCAACGCTGGTTGGCCTGGTTGCCGATGCGATGCGCGCATTTTACGACACGACTGTCGCCTTGAATATCGCCGACAAGGTGACAACATTCACGGCATCCGACTTTGGCCGCACGCTCCAGTCCAACGACGATGGATCGGACCATGGGTGGGGAAGCATGCATTTCGTGGCCGGCGGTGCTGTCAACGGCAAGCGGTTCTACGGGACGCCGCCAGCGATCGGCAACAACACGCCAGACGATGTCGGGCAGGGTCGTTTGTTGCCATCAATTTCGGTCGATCAATATGCGTCGACGCTAGCCAGTTGGTTCGGGGTCAGTGCGTCAGATATGCGAACGGTGCTGCCGAATATCGGCAACTACAACCAGTCGACCTGGAATCTCGGCTTCGTCTGACGGTAACGCCCGACCGGAGTGGTCGGCTGGATGAGTCAAGACGTGCCTTGCGCGGCATTGCCCAGGCCGATTGCGGCGCTCATGTGAACATCGCGAGCGATGCTTCATCCGGAGAGCGTCCAAGCGACCGGAGCCGAGCATGACCAGCGATCCATTTGATAGCCAAAGCCGGGGTATTCCCAAGGGTCGACTGTCACGGCTGAGTGTGTTCGGCAAGCTGGCGGGAGGCGTTGCGGGCGGGGTTGTTGCAGAAGGTGCCCGGCGGCTGGCGAGCGGGCAACGCCCGCAGATGAGCGATTTGCTGCTGACGCCTGCCAATATTACCCGCGTCACCGATCAATTGTCGCATCTGCGCGGTGCCGCGATGAAACTCGGCCAGATGATCTCGATGGATGCGGGTGACATGCTGCCGCCCGAACTGGCCACCATCTTGGGCCGCTTGCGCGACCGCGCCCATCATATGCCGCCGCAGCAACTGCAACAGGTCCTCGCCGCACATTGGGGCAGGAACTGGCGCCAGCGCTTTGCCCGTTTTGGTGCGACACCCATTGCCGCGGCGTCGATCGGCCAGGTCCACAAGGCACTGACGCATGACGGGCGTACCTTGGCGATCAAGGTGCAATATCCGGGCATCAAACAAAGCATCGACGCCGATGTCGATAACGTTGCCACGTTGCTGCGCATGACCGGCATGATGCCCAAGGAAATCGACATCGCGCCGCTGCTGGCAGAAGCAAAACGGCAACTGCATGAAGAAGCGGACTATGTTCGCGAGGGCCAGCAGATGCAGCGATATGCAGCGCTGCTCGGCGATGATCCGGCCTTTGTGGTCCCTGTACTGGATGATGTCTTTACCACCGGCGGCGTCCTCGCGATGAGCTTTGTCGAGGGGACGGCGATCGAAAATCTGGCCGATGCCCCGCAGGCAGAACGCGACCGCGTGATGACCGCGCTGATCTCGCTGGTGCTGCGCGAATTATTTGAATTCGGCGTGATGCAGACCGATCCGAATTTTGCTAATTTTCGCTACCAACGTGAAACCTGCAAACTGGTTTTGCTTGATTTCGGGGCAACCCGTGATGTCACGCCTGCCACTGCGGACGGCTATCGCGCCCTGCTGGGGGCAGGGCTGGACGGCGACCGCGACGCGGTGCGCCGTGCAGCGCTGGCGGCGGGTTTTATTGGACAGGCCGCGATTGATCGCCATCCGGCGCTGATTGATCGGATGATCGATATCATCATCAGGGAGATGAACCGCCCGGGCGCTTTCGACTTTGGCGATCGAGCCTTTGTCGGGGTGCTGCGCGATCAGGGTATCGAGATCGGCCAGGATCGGGCCGCCTGGCATTTGCCGCCGATTGAAATGCTGTTCGCTCAGCGCAAGATCAGCGGCACTGCGCTCCTTGCCGCGCGCCTGAAGGCAAGGGTTGACGTGCGCGGCATGGTGGAAGGGTATCGATAGCAACGATCGGTCAGCACCGCGTGGCCCATGCGTTGCCCCGATGATTGGCGGTTCTGTCGGGAGCGAAAGACACATCGTCAACGCTGGCGCCCGCAAGGTGCTGCCGATATGGTAGCAGTCCAGCCGACGCCCGGAGGCACCGCGATCAACATGTCGAGCACTGGCGGTTTACGGCAGCGTACGAAGCAAGCGTTGGTAGCAAGCGATCTTTCCCGATGGGTTGATCGCCTGCTGAAATCCGTACAGGTGCCACCAATGATCGATCCACCCGGCGCGTTTTACTGGCCCGTTGGGCTCGGTTTCGCGATCCTGTGTTTCGCGGTCAACTATCCGGGGCGGCTGACATCAGACTCGCTTTACTCGATCATCACAATGGCCTCGCACCGCGAGATCGGTAACTGGCATTCGGCGACCCTTGGCTGGCTATGGAGCCTGCCGGGCCCGCTGCTGGGCCAGCCAGCCGGGGCATTATTGATGCAGTCGGCATTCTTTGGGCTGTTTGCTGGCTTTTTGCCACGGACACTCGCGACATTCCGGGGCTGGCTAACGCTTTTACTCGAGCTTGTTCTGCGCTTGTCGCTGGTGGGCGCCGTTGGGATGATTGGCAAAGATGTCATCACCCTAATTGCCATGCTGATCGGTGTCAGCCTGTTGAGGTCCGTCGCGAACGCACGCTTTACCTGTCTGCGGGGCGTGGCGCTGATCGCCCTGCTCACATTGTTTCTTCTGGTCAAAGCGCCGAATTTTCTGGTGATCGTGCTCGCCGTCGCGATGATTTTGCCGTTTCTTGGTCCAAGCTTCAAAACATATGCCGGGCTAGTAGCGATCACGCTGGGTCTGGGGGTCCTGGCGATCCCGCTCAACCGTACGATTGATGGGGCGATTTTCCACGCCCAGGATGTCCATCCCGACAAACAGCTCGTGATCTTCGATCTGGCAGCGATATCGATAGGCACCGGGTCAAACGCCTTCGCCAGGGTGCAGAATTGGCCGACGCGCCAGCTACCATCGGTCAAGTCATGCTTTTTGCCCTATATGTGGGATTCGTTTGCGCCTTGGGCGCCCTGTGCTGGTTACTCCACGGCGTATGACGGGCTGGACAGCGCGCTAAAACGCGCATGGGTTACGGCGATCCTGACGCATCCAATCGTCTATGCGCGGCACCGGCTGACCTATGCCGGATATCTGGTTCAATCGCGCGACTATGCCAGTTGGGGGATTGGTGGCGCGGCGGTTAATGATGCGTCTTCACAGGCCGGGAAGGCGGAGATGGACGCGCTGATGGCCAAATTCAAGGCGGATCACCCGGTCCAATTGTGGCGTGCAACTTCTACGGCGACACCTTTTCGCGTGCTTGAAACCGCGCTGTGGCGATTTCCCAAAATTCAATCGGTCGCACTGATCGGGTCGCTCGCGTTGCTACTCTTTGCGTGGCTGGGGCGCCGCGACGGCATTCGTCTGGCGGTGCTGATCCCGGCATGTCTGGGCCTCGGCAATTTCGGCATGCTGCTTGTTTTCGGCGTGGCTGATCCGGCGCGATATCTGCTGCCAACGGTCGGACTGTTTTACGTCGCGCTGCTCGCCCTGCTGGCACCTGCGACGCCGACGCCCCTTAGCGGCTTGCGCGCGTCCCCATCGAACGACTGAAGGGACCGGCGGCCTGACCCAACAAAAAGGGGCCCGGTTGCCCGAGCCCCTTTTCATTTGTTCAATGCAATTTGGTGTTAGTCGCGATCGCCCGTCAGAAAGGCAGGCGCGAATTCGGGCGCCGGGCCGTCATCGTTGCCGCCTTCGCTGCGTTCACGGCGCGGGCCGCGATCGGGGCGATCACCGCCACGACCACCGCCGCCGTCACGCCGCGGACCCCGATCACCGCGGCCGCCGCCTTCGCCTCTGGGGCCACGGCCGCCATCACCGTCACGCCGTGGGCCACGCGGACCACGATCGCCGCCCTCACGCGGCTCGCGCGCGGGGCGCGTGTCTTCGAGCTCGGCACCGGTTTCCTGATCAACCACGCGCATCGACAAGCGAACCTTGCCGCGCGGATCGATTTCGAGAACCTTGACCTTTACTTCCTGGCCTTCGCTCAGGACGTCGGCGACCTTCTCAACCCGTTCGTTGCGGATTTCCGAAACGTGCACCAGCCCGTCCTTGCCGCCCATGAAGTTCACGAACGCACCGAAATCAACAAGGTTGACGACCTTGCCGTTGTAGATCTTGCCGACCTCGGCTTCCTCGACGATGCCCTTGATCCATGCAATTGCTGCGTCGATCTGGCTGACGTCGGATGACGATACCTTGATGATACCTTCATCGTCGATGTCGACCTTGGCGCCGGTCGTGGCGACGATTTCACGAATCACCTTGCCGCCAGTGCCGATCACGTCACGGATTTTGGTCTTGTCGATCGTGATCGTTTCGATCCGTGGGGCGTGGGCCGACAGTTCTTCGCGCGTATGGTCGAGCGCCTTGGCCATTTCGCCCAGGATATGCGCGCGGCCTTCCTTTGCTTGTTCCAGCGCCTTGCGCATGATCTCTTCGGTGATGCCGGCGATCTTGATGTCCATCTGCATCGTCGTGATGCCTTCGGACGTCCCCGCCACCTTGAAATCCATGTCGCCCAGATGATCTTCATCACCCAGAATGTCGGACAGGACGGCAAAGTCCTTGCCTTCGAGGATCAGGCCCATCGCAATGCCCGACACCGGGCGCTTCAATGGGACACCGGCATCCATCATCGACAACGAACCGCCGCATACGGTCGCCATCGACGATGACCCGTTTGACTCGGTGATGTCCGACAGGACGCGGATTGTGTAGGGGAATTCTTCCATCGACGGCAGCACGGGGTGCAGCGCGCGCCAGGCAAGCTTGCCGTGGCCGACTTCGCGACGGCCGGGCGCACCGAAGCGACCAACTTCACCAACCGAATAGGGCGGGAAGTTATAGTGCAGCAGGAAGCGTTCATATGACAGGCCGGTCAGGCCGTCGATCATCTGTTCGGCTTCCTTGGTGCCCAGGGTCGTGGTGCAGATCGACTGGGTTTCGCCCCGCGTGAACAGTGCAGAGCCATGCGCGCGTGGCAGGAAGTGCACCATCGCCTCGATCGGGCGGATCTGCGTGGTGGTGCGACCGTCGATACGCTGGCCGTCCTTCAGAATGGCGCCGCGGACGATTTCCGCCTCAAGCTTCTTCATCAGCTTGTTGGCCGCCATCTGGTCCTGCGGGCTGGCATCGGCGAACGCGGCCTTCGCCTTGGCGCGGGCTTCGTTCAGCATGCCCGACCGCGCGGACTTGTCGGTGATCTTGTAGGCAGCGGCGATGTCCTTGCCGATCAGCTTCTTCAGCTTATCCTTGGCAGCCGACAGATCGGCCTGTTCCGCCATTTCCCAAGGATCCTTGGCGGCTTGTTCGGCCAGATCGATAATGGCGTTAGCCGCTTCGCGGCACGCCTTGTGCGCAAATTGAACCGCGCCGAGCATGACGTCTTCCGAAAGCTCCTTGGCTTCGGATTCGACCATCATCACGGCGGCGGGCGTTGCGGCGACCACCAGGTCGAGATCGCCGTTCTTCACCTGATCGAGCGTCGGGTTCAGGATGTACTCGCCATCGACATAGCCGACGCGCGCAGCGCCGATCGGGCCCATAAAGGGTACGCCCGAAATGGTCAGCGCGGCCGAGGCGGCGACCATCGCCAGAATATCGGGCTCATTCTCTCCGTCATAGCTCAGCACCTGACAGATCACGTTGATTTCGTTGTAGAAACCTTCGGGGAATAACGGGCGGATCGGGCGATCGATCAGGCGGCTGACCAATGTTTCCTTTTCGGTCGCGCCGCGCTCACGCTTGAAAAAGCCACCGGGGATGCGGCCGGCCGCCGAATATTTTTCCTGATAGTGAACGGTAAGCGGGAAGAAATCCTGCCCCTCTTTCACCGACTTCGCGGCCGTCACGGCGCACAGAACAACGGTTTCGCCAAGCGTCGCCATCACGGCGCCGTCGGCCTGACGGGCAACGCGGCCCGTTTCCAGCGTGAGGGTCTTGCCGCCCCACTGGATGCTTGTGGTTTTCGTATCGAACATTTTATTTCCTTCAACACCACCCGCCAGATGCGGTTGGGGCCTATCTGCGGGTTAAGCCGACCCGCGCGGTTTGAGACCTTTTTTGGTCTCCGTGCCTAAGCCGCCGAATTGCTGCTTGGCGTGTGTCCCCGTCAATGCGGGGACCCGGTCTGGGCTCCCGCCTGCGCGTGACCCCTAGATCAGATAGCGAAACGGCCCCCTTTCGGGAGCCGTCCGAATTATTTGCGAAGACCCAGTTTTGCGATCAGGTCGGTGTAACGTGTGCCATCTGTCTTGCGCAGATAGTCGAGCAGCGACCGGCGCTTGTTGACCATCATCAGCAGCCCACGGCGCGAATGATTGTCTTTCTTGTGATCCTTGAAATGCTCGGTCAGGTTGCGGATGCGCTCGGTGAGGATCGCGACCTGAACTTCGGTGGAACCGGTATCGCCTTCGGCGCGGCCATGTTCCTTGACAAGCGCGTCCTTGCGCTCCTGGCTAATCGTCATGTGTTTTTCCTCGACATCATATTACAGGTTGAAACCACGAACGACGCGGACCTCGCGGTCCCTTGCCTCCGCCAACGCGACCGGAATATCACCCAGCATCGCGAAACACAGGCCATCGTCTGCGGCAATCCCGATCAGCACCCGCCCCTGACGGAGCAGCCCTGCCTGATCGGGGGTAAGGAATAGAGCCGGGATGTCGTCCAGCCCCGCCCTCAGCGGCAGGAGTTTGTCTTCAAGTCCGCGCGACATACCGAGTTCGGCCAATTTGTCCAGCGATATCGCGCGCAACAGGTCAAACGGCCCGGCCTTGGTTCGCCTGAGCATCGTGACATGGCCCACGGTGCCCAGCGCCAGCGCGATGTCGCGGGCAAGGCTGCGGATATAGGTGCCCTTCGAGACATGCGCGGTAAGGGTGATTTCGGTTAGCCCCTCTCCTTCATGGGTTGGGGTGGGGTGGGGGCTGTCCCCATGCTCGTCGGTGCCGATGAGACTGACGGGCCCCACCCCAACCCCTCCCCTGAAGGGGAGGGGCTTTAACAATAGAAGGCTGTGAACCGTTACCTGCCTGCTCGCCAGCACCACGTCGGCACCGCCGCGCGCCAGATCATAGGCGCGCTCGCCGTCCACTTTCAGCGCGGAATAGGCAGGCGGTATTTGCGCTATAGGCCCGGTAAAGCGCGGCAGAATCGCCTCGATCTGCCCGATCGTCGGCCGGACATTGCTGTCGGCGATGACCTTGCCTTCGAGATCGAGGGTGTCGGTCTGCACCCCGAATCGAATCGTGAACTCATAGACCTTGGATGCATCGAGCATCCGGCCTGCCAGCTTGGTGGCTTCGCCCACCGCGATCGGCAGCACGCCGGTCGCCAGCGGATCGAGCGTGCCGCCATGGCCGACCTTGGCCTTGGCATAGCCGCCGCTGCGCAGCGCGCGTTTGACCGCGGACACACATTGCGTCGATCCCAGCCCCAGTGGCTTGTCGAGGATGATCCAGCCGTGCATCGATCAGGCGCTAGCACTTTCCCGACCAAATCAAATCCGTCATTGCTTCGCCGCGCGCGCAATGACGGTTTCGGACGGACCCATTCGCTCAGCTCTCAGCGGCGGAAAGCCGCTCCATGAAATGCCTGCGGCACAAGGCGACATAGCGATCGTCACCGCCGATTTCGGTCTGCGCGCCCTCCGCGACCGCAATGCCGTGCGCGTCGACGCGCAGGTTCATCGTCGCCTTGCGCCCGCATTCGCACACTGATTTCAGCTCGACGAGACTATCGGCGATCGCCAGCAACGCCGCGCTGCCGGGGAACAGCTTGCCACGAAAATCGGTGCGCAGGCCATAAGCGAGCACCGGAATCCCCGCCATGTCCGCCAATCGCGCGAGCTGCGTGACTTGTCCTTCGCTCAGAAACTGCGCCTCGTCGACCAGCACGCAAGCCACCGGCGCCTCGGCGTGTGCGGCGAGAACGAGCGCAGCGATGTCGGTTTCGGGTTCGAATGCGGTCGCCCGCTTCTCCAGGCCGATCCGCGATGCAATCGCCCCGAATTCGCCGCGCGTGTCGATCGCGGCGGTAAACAGCATCGTCCGCATCCCGCGTTCCCGATAATTGAAATCGGCCTGCAGCAGATTGGTCGATTTGCCCGCATTCATCGAGGCGTAGTAGAAATAGAGCTTGGCCATATCAGCTGGGCGTGTCGGCCTCAGCAGGATCGCCCAAATCCTGCGCAACCTGGGGTGCGCGGAGCAGGGCGTCGATATGGCTGCCTTCGTCAAAGCTCTGGTCGGCCAGGAACTTCAGCTTGGCCGCATATTTGGTGTTCACCCGGCGCGCGACTTCGCTTTGCAGATAGGCTGTGTTGGTGCGCAGCGCCTTCAGCACCACCTCCTCGTCCTTGCCGAGCAGCGGCTTCACAAAGGCAGTAGCATGGCGCAGATCGGGGGACATGCGCACCTCGGTCACGGTGACGTGCGTCTTGGCCAGCACATCGTCATGCACGTCGCCGCGCATCAGAATGTCGGACAACGCATGCCGCACCTGTTCCCCCACGCGCAGCAGGCGGACGGAACGGGTTTCGGGGGTTTCGTTCAGTTTCAAACTAGGCCGACCTGAAATAGATGATATTCGATATCACGAAGATCGCGTTGCAACCTCGTCGCCGCCTGCTTCATTGCGGCGCGATACGAATTATACTCTTCAATCGGATCTCCTAGAGGAGCATCGCGTAGCAGGGTCCGTCTCACCCGACTATCCCAGATGGGAAATTCTTGGGGGTTCCAAAAATGAAGAAATTTTGACGTTCCGACCACTGATTCGTTAACAAAGGGCGGGTCAATATCGATAACCCCGCTATTTAGTCTGAAAGCCACGTTTTCAGCCGCACGATTGGACAAACAACGTTCAGGCGCTTTCCGTACCTCCAAGATTCTTGGCATCCAGCCATAAACTGCAAGGCACCCAAGCATTACCTTGTTTGGCGTCCAATTTCTTCCAACACATTGGAACCACTCCAGCAATGCTGAATAGTGAAATTCGTAATTTCCGGTCTGCTCGGATGGAATAAATTGTTGACTGAGACGCGTCTCGATCAATTCGGCAGATATCACTAGAGCGTCCGTTCGCGCAGTTCGACCTCGAAGGTTTCGAGGAAGTCGCCGGGTTTGATGTCGGTAAAGTTCTGCGTGAACGTAACACCGCATTCGAGCCCCGCGCGGACCTCTGCGACATCGTCCTTGAAGCGCCGCAAGCTGGCGATTTCGCCCTGGTAGATGATGACATCTGCCCGCGTGATACGCGCCTTGAGCGCCTTGCGGATGGTGCCGTCGGTGACCAGCAGACCAGCGGCTTTGCCATGTTTGCCAGCGGAGAAAACCTCGCGGATTTCGGCGCGGCCAACCACGGTTTCGAACGCTTCGGGGCCCAGTTCGCCTGCCATGCCCGCGCGGATCTCGTCGATCAGATCATAAATCACGTCGTAATATTTCAACGCGACTTTTTGCCGTTCGGCGATTTCGCGCGCCTTGGCATTGGCGCGGACGTTGAAGCCGATGATCGGGGCGCCCGACGCCCCGGCCAGCGTCACATCGCTTTCGGTGATGCCACCCACGCCCGAATGCAGCACGCGCGCCTTGATGTCGTCGGTGCTGATCTTGTTGATCGAACTGACAATGGCTTCGACCGATCCCTGCGTGTCGGCCTTGACCACGAGCGGATATTCGATCGCCTGCTTTTCTTTCAGGGCGGAGAACATCGATTCGAGGCTCGCCGGGGTCGATGTCGTTCGCTTGCTGGTGATCACGCCCTGGCGATATTCAGCGACTTCGCGAGCGCGTGCTTCATTCTCGACGACCTGCAGCGGATCACCCGCCGATGGCACGCCCGACAGGCCCAGCACTTCGACCGGCATCGACGGACCGGCTTCCTTGATTTGCTGACCCTTATCGTTGATCAGCGCGCGTACGCGGCCGCTTTCAGCGCCGACGACAAAAATATCGCCAACCTTCAGCGTTCCGCGATTGACCAAAATCGTCGCAAGAGGACCACGGCCCTTGTCGAGCTTGGCCTCGATCACGGTGCCCTCGGCCATCCGGTCGGGATTGGCTTTCAGCTCCATCAGTTCGGCCTGGAGCTGAATCTTTTCGATCAGCTGGTCGAGCCCGGTCTTCTTCAGCGCGGACACCTCCACGTCCTGAACATCGCCCGACATTTCCTCAACGATCACATCGTATTGCAGCAAAGCCTCGCGCACCTTTTGCGCATTGGCTTCGGGCTTGTCGATCTTGTTGATCGCCACGATCATCGGCACGCCGGCTGCCTTGGTATGGCTGATCGCCTCGATCGTCTGCGGCTTCAGCCCGTCATCGGCGGCCACCACGATCACGACGATGTCGGTTACATTCGCGCCACGCGCGCGCATTTCCGAAAAGGCTTCGTGGCCCGGCGTATCAAGGAAGGTGACGTGCGACTTGTCCTTCAGCGTCACCTGATAGGCGCCGATATGCTGGGTGATACCGCCGGCTTCGCCCGACACCACCGAGGTACCGCGCAAAGCATCGAGCAGGCTGGTTTTGCCGTGATCGACATGGCCCATGATTGTTACCACCGGCGGCCGCGGTTGCAGCGCATCGGCAGGGTCCTCGGTCGTGTCCAGCGCCAGATCGATATCGCTGTCTGAAACGCGCACAATGTTATGGCCGAATTCGGTTACCAGCAATTCGGCGGTGTCCTGATCGATCGTCTGCGTGAGCGTGACGGGCATGCCCATCTTGAACAACGCCTTGACCAGATCCGCGCCCTTTTCGGCCATGCGGTTGGCGAGTTCCTGGACCGTAATCGTTTCGGGAACAGCAACATCACGGACCTGCTTGGCCTGCGCCTCGCGCGGGCCGCCCATCCGGCGATGTTCCTTTTCGCGTGCCCGCTTCAGGGCGGCGAGCGAGCGCGCCCGGGCGCCGCCGTCATCGTTAAGGGCCCGGTTGACCGTTAACTTGCCCGACTGACGGCGATCATCCTGTCCCTTGCGATCGCGCGCTGGGCGTGACGGGGCTTCGGACACCGGCGCAGGGCGCTTGGACGGCGATGGCGCACCGGCCGATGCGGGTGCGGCAAGATTGGGTTCAGGCCGACGCGCCGGCGCAGGGGCAGGACGATCCGGCCGCGCTACCGGCGTGAACCGACGCGGTGCGGGCATGTCCGGATCAAGCGCCAGCGCAGCGGGCTCGGTTGGTTCCGGCGGCGCAGCCACTGCGGCGGGCGGTTCGGGGGCTAGTGCAGGGGTTGGCTCCACGACCGGCTCAGCTGGTACAGCCTTGCTTGCCTTGCGCGCTTCCTCGGCGCGGCGTTTTTCTTCCTCGGCGGCTTCCTGCTTTTCGCGCTCCTCGCGGCGACGTGCTTCTTCAAGCGCATGCATCCGCGACTCATCGGCTTCGCGCAGCAGCTTTGCCTGGAGCTCCTGGCGTGTCAGCAACGAATCGCCGGTCGGCTTGATCGGTGCCGGCGCGCGTTGTGGTTCTGGCGCGCGCGCCTGGGGTGCCGGCGCGGGCGCTGGCACCGGAACATCCTGAACGGGTGTCTCGGCAGCAGCGCCACCGGGGCCCAGCACGCGACGGCGCTTCACCTCGACCACCACGGTGTTCGATCGGCCATGGCTGAAGCTCTGCTTCACCTGCCCGGTCTCCACCGTGCGCTTCAGGCCCAGCGGCGCGCGCATCCCCAGTTTCGGCTTGTCGTTGTCGATATCACTCATCAGGTCGCTCAAAGTCCTCAGATAATCGTGCCGGCCGAAACCGGGTCGGAATTTTCAAATGCGGATGCGCCCTGCGAGGCGGTTTCGCAAGGCTCTCCATCCTGCGCAGGTCCGGTAAAATGCAGCCAGCGGTCCAGCGCCTCCCGCAAGCGCCGGGCGGCACCGCGGTCGGTCAAGCCAATATGTACCACGTTTTCGCGCCCCAGCGCCACGGACAATATAGTACGGTCCACGGGCAGGACCAGACCGCGCAGCCCGCTGCCCTCCTGGTCACTCCCAACGCGCCACGCCTGATCGAGCTTGCGGTTGCCATCCTCGCTGGCATCGCTGGCGTGGAGCAGCAGGTGGACATTGCCCGCGCGAGCGTTTTCGGCGATCCGATCAGACCCGGTCAGCAGCGTTCCGGCCCGCGATTCCAGCCCGAGCCGATCCAGCACGAGCCGTTCCAGCGCCTTTGCGATCAGGTCAGGCAACTCGGCGGGTATGTTGATAGCATTGGTCTTAAACGCCCGGCCGAGCGCGCCTTTCAGCTTGCCCTTGCTGATCGCGGCTTCCAGCTCGGCGCGCGTCACGCCGATCCAGGCGCCGCGGCCCGGTGCCTTCGCCCGAATATCGGGCAAGACGGTACCGTCGGGCGCCAGCGCAAGCCGGATCAACCCGTCGCGAGGGGCTTCTTCGCGGGCAAGCACGCAGGTGCGGATGGGGTCAGCCACGGCTTTCCCCTTCCGCCCTGCCATTGTTGGCAAGGGGCCGTCCTCCGATCCTGACGGAGCCTAGCGCCTCATTGTGAGGGAACCGCATGCGCGTCCTCCCTCGGGGGCGTTAACAATATTGCGGCATAACGCATCAGGCGTCGGTACCCGCTTCTTCGTCGGCAAACCAGTGGGCACGTGCTGCCATGATGATCTCGTTGCCCTGATCTTCGTTCAGGCCATATTCGGCCAGAATGCCGCCCCGGTCCTCGGTCCGACCGTCGGATCGCTTTGCGTCCGATTCGGCCCGACGGCGTGGTTCCTGACGCTTCTTCTGGATCAGTTCATCGGTTGCCAGATCGGCAAGATCATCCAGCGTCTTGATGCCCGCCTTACCCAGCGTCACCAGCATGGCTTCGGTCAGGTGCGGCATGCCCGCCAGCTCGTCCGATACGCCCAACTCGCGGCGCAGTGTCCGATTGGCTTCCTCACGACGTTCAAGCGCCTCGGTCGCGCGGCTCTGCAACTCAGCGGCCAGGTCTTCGTCAAAGCCTTCGATTGAGGCAATTTCATCGACTTCGACATAGGCAACTTCTTCCAGCGCGCCAAAGCCTTCGGCGACCAGCAACTGTGCCAGTGTTTCGTCGACGTCGAGCTCGTTCTGGAACATTTCCGAACGCTCGACGAATTCCTTCTGGCGCTTTTCCGACGCGTCGGCTTCGGTCAGGATGTCGATGGCCTTACCGGTCAGCTGACTGGCAAGCCGGACATTCTGGCCGCGACGACCGATCGCGAGCGACAGCTGGTCGTCGGGAACGACGACTTCGATGCGGTCTTCTTCCTCATCGATCACAACGCGGCTGACCGAAGCAGGCTGCAGCGCGTTGACGACGAAGGTAGCGGTGTCGGGTGACCACGGAATGATGTCGATCTTTTCGCCCTGCATTTCCTGCACAACGGCCTGGACGCGGCTGCCCTTCATGCCGACGCAGGCGCCGACGGGATCAATCGAGCCGTCATGGCTGATCACGCCAATCTTGGCGCGGCTGCCGGGGTCACGCGCGGCGGCCTTGATTTCGATGATGCCGTCATAGATTTCCGGCACTTCCTGCGCGAACAGCTTTTTCATGAAATCGGGATGCGCGCGGCTGAGGAAAATCTGCGGTCCGCGGTTTTCGCGGCGGACATTCAAAATCAGGCTGCGGATGCGATCGTTGACGCGTACTACTTCGCGCGGAATTTGCGCGTCGCGACGGATCACGCCCTCGGCGCGGCCCAGATCAACAACGACATGGCCAAATTCGACGCGCTTGACGACGCCCGTGATGATTTCACCCACGCGATCCTTGAATTCCTCAAACTGGCGCTCGCGCTCGGCATCGCGGACCTTTTGGAAAATCACCTGCTTGGCGGCCTGCGCGGCAATGCGCCCGAATTCGATGGGGGGTAGCGGATCGACGATATAGTCGCCGACCACGGCCCCCGGCTGCAGCTTCTGCGAATCCTTGACGCTGACCTGCTTGAAATAATCGTCAACCGCGTCAACCACTTCGACGACACGCCACAAGCGAAGATCACCCGATTGCGGGTCGAGTTTGGCACGAATGTCATTTTCGGCGCCGTAACGCGCCCGCGCGGCGCGCTGGATCGCGTCTTCCATCGCTTCGATCACGATCGCGCGATCGATCAGCTTTTCCTTCGCGACCGCATCGGCGATCGCAATCAGCTCAGCCTTGTTCGCGGAAACGGCAGAGGTGCCGGATGCAGTAGCCATGGTATCAGTCCTGTTCTTCGGTGTCGGGTTCTAGTTCGTCTGCTCCGGCCGTCGATAACGGGGCGGTCGCAGCAAGTAATTTGTCGGTAAACAATAATTTGGCATCGGCGACCTGATCAAAACCGATCGTCATCTGGGCGTGCTTTTTCACGTCGATGGTAATCCGGTCGCCTTCGACGCCGATCAGAATGCCCGTCAATTGCTTGCGGTTGTCGATCGGCGCGGTCAGGTGGATGCGCGCTTCATGGCCCGCAAAATCGCGAAAATCGGCAATACGGGTCAGCGGGCGATCGATACCAGGCGAACTGACTTCCAGCCGGTACGCCTCATTGATCGGATCGCGCCCGGCTTCCTCCAGCGCATCGAATAGTTCAGAAACGCGCCGCGACAGATCGGCGCAATCATCAATCGTCAGCTGGCGCGTATCGGGCCGCTCGGCCATGACCTGCAGCGTCAGATCGCCCGCGCCGCCGAACAGTTTGACGCGCACCAGATCAAAGCCCAGCGCACGCGCCTCGGGCTCGATCAGCTTGGTCAGGGTTTCGATCAGCTCGGCCAATTGCCATGTCCATTGCACAGGTTTACGCGCCGTCGGGCCCGGTGGGTCCGACCTCCGCAACGTTACCGATGTAGAGAAAGCACGGATTGGGTATAGGCTGACGGCGAGGATTAAGCAAGCTGCAAGGCCATCGCCGCCATGCCAGCGAGCAACATCAGTTCAAGGTAGGAGATCGGGATGCGCTGGCCATGGTTCGGGTTATTGCTGGTCGGCACTGCCTGTTCGGCGCAATCGGTGCCCCGCAATGCCCCGACCGCAACCGTGCCCAACGTGCCCGCCACAACGGGTCGCGCCAATATCAACCCAACCCCGTCACCCTTTGCCGTCACCCGGCTTGCGCATTTTGACGATCCCTTCGCGATTGCCTTCCTGCCCGGCGGCGGCGCGTTGGTCACCGAAAAAGCGGGGCGCCTGAAACTGCGCCAGGCTGACGGAACTCTTGCTACCGTCGCCGGCGTTCCAACGGTTGCCTATGTCAATCAGGGTGGCCTGCTGGATGTCGCGCCGGCCCCCGATTATGCGGCGAGCCACACCATTTACCTGAGCTATTCGGAACGTGGCCGTGGAGGTGCCGCCCTGGCTTTGGCGCGCGCGACATTGTTGATTCGGCCGGTAACGTGCGTCCATGCGCCATGCCCTGTTCAGGCGTCGCTGGCGGACCTCCGCGTGATCTGGCGATCCGGCGGCGACGGGCCTGGCGGGCAGTTCGGCGCCAATATTCTTTTCGCACCCGACGGACAATCGCTGTTCCTGTCGAGCGGGGAGCGCCAGCGTTTTACCCCCGCGCAAGACCCCGATCAGGCATTGGGAAAAATTCTTCGGCTGACGCTGGATGGCAAGGCATGGCGAGGCAACCCTGCATACAAGGCCGGAGGAGTCCGGGCGATGACCTGGTCGACGGGCCACCGCAATCCATATGGGATGGTGTTCGCCGCCGATGGCCGTTTGTGGGCCGAGGAAATGGGGCCGCGCGGCGGCGATGAGCTGAACCTTATCCTGCCGGGGCGAAATTATGGCTGGCCGATCGTGTCCAACGGCGACAATTATTCGGGCCAGCCCATCCCCGATCACCCCAGCCGGCCCGATCTGGAAGCCCCCCGATTGTGGTGGAATCCGTCCATCTCTCCGGGCGGTATGATCCGATATGACGGCGCGATGTTCCCGGCCTACCGAGGCAATTTGCTGATCGGTGCCCTGTCGGGTGAAGCTCTGATCCGCGTTGCCGTCACGGGCGACCGGGCGCAAATCGTCAACCAATGGTCGATGGGGGACCGTATCCGCGACGTCGCGCAGGCCCCTGACGGGGCGATCTGGCTGCTGCAGGATGGCGGCGATCTGGTGCGGCTTACGCCGCGAACCTAATCATCGCTGGCGGGCCGCACGATCAGGTAATTCATGCGCGCCCGGGCAATCGGCTTGGCGGGATCATCCTGCCAGGCAATGGCGTCGACATTGGCGACGCGCTTGCCCAGCCGGGTGATCGTACCCTGGGCAAAGGTATCGTGATCGCGGCCGCCGCGCATAAAATCGACCGTGACGTTGATCGGTTTGATCCGGCCGCCACCCTCGGCCTCCAACGCCTGGCGCAGCGCGGCAATTGCGGCGACTTCAATCAGACCGCTGATCGCGCCGCCGTGCAAAAAACCGGGTCGGCCGACAACAGCGTGGGCAAAGGGCATGACCAGCAACGGGCGACCGTCGGCGCTGTGCTGAAGACCAAGACCGAGCATTTCGGCATAGGGCGGCAGCTTCACGCGCGCACCTCGGTCGACATGAAGGTGCCGGCAACATGGGCAATGGGATCGTCGGGATCACCGTCATGCGCCTGGCCCCGCACAAAGGCGATCGACCGCGTCAGCCGATAGCATTCGCCTCGCCCAATCACTGTTTTTCCGGGAATGGCGCCGCGCAGATAATCGATCCGCAGATCGAGTGTCGCATGGGGACGAAATCGCCCCAGTTTCAGCCAGACGGACAAGCTGGTCGCCATGTCCATCAGTGTGATGATCGGGCCCGAGGCGAGCACAGCGCTGTCCGGATCACCAATCAATCGGGGATCATAGGGCAGCGCCAGTTCCAGCCAGTCATCGCCATGCGCGTGATAGGTGCAGCCGATCGCACCACCATGCCCGCCGACGCCGTGACGCAGGAACCGGGCGGGATCAAAAACAGGAAAGTCGAAATCGGTCATGCCCGCGACGTCTACACCGCAGGCCGTCCGGCGCAAGCAGATCGGTAAAGATGACAGCGCGACCCGGCGGCGTGTCGCCTGAACGAGAATCGTCGGGCAGTGGCGCGCGCCGATGCGCCCATGGCGCTGCCGATTGTCGATTGCCGCTTGTCCGCCGACCCGGTAGCCTAAGCGAAAAGAACCAGCAGGAGAGACGGATGCATCCCAGCGTCCATGCCAAGGCCCACCCGGACAAACCAGCGTTGATCGTCGCGGAGACCGGGCAAATCATTACCTATACCGCATTGGATGCCGCATCGAATCGCGCCGCACAGTTGTTTCGCGCGCATGGCCTGCATGTTGGCGACACGATCGCGCTGTTCATGGAAAATGTGCCTGAATTTTACGACATAGCCTGGGGCGCGCAACGATCCGGATTATTTTATGTCTGCATTTCGTCGAAGCTGACGGCGCCGGAAGTCGACTATATTGTCCGCGATTCCGGTGCGAAGATGGTTATTGCATCGGCCACATTGGCGACCGTGGCGCAGGGGCTGACCCATCGGCTGGCAGATGTGGCGTTGTTTGCGCAGGGCGGACCGATCAGCGGTTGGCATGATTGGGACGCTTCCGTGGCAGAACAACCGGCGACTCCGATTGCCGACGAGCGGGCCGGGGTCGACATGCTGTATTCGTCGGGGACCACCGGTCGCCCCAAAGGCGTCAGGGTAGCGTTGCCGGACGACCCGTCGATCGCCGGACCAACCGTGCTCGTCATGCTGGCGCAGGCGCTATATGGGTTCAGTGCCGAGGGCGTCTATCTGTCGCCAGCCCCACTTTATCATGCGGCGCCGCTGCGCTGGTCGATGACCGCGATGCGGCTGGGCATGACGGTCGTGATGATGCAGCATTTTGATCCCGAAGCGGCGCTGGCGGCGATCGCGCGCTATCATGTCACGCATAGCCAATGGGTTCCGACGCACTTTGTCCGCATGTTGAAATTACCATCCGACGTGCGCGCACGCTTTGACCATGCGACGCTGCGCTGCGCAATCCACGCCGCCGCGCCGTGTCCGATACCCGTCAAGGAAGCGATGATCGCGTGGTGGGGCCCGGTGCTTCAGGAATATTATGCCGGGTCGGAAGGGAACGGCCTGACCACGATCAACTCAGAGCAATGGCTGACGCATAAGGGGTCGGTCGGCAAGGCTGCGTACGGCGAGCTCCACATCTGTGATGACGCCGGCAATGAAGTCCCTGCCGGAGAAGAAGGGCTGGTCTATTTTGGGGGGGGCGGCGTCTTTGAATATCATAATGATCCCGACAAAACCGCCGAAGCCCGGCACCCGCAAGGCTGGACGACGCTTGGCGATATCGGCCGGATGGATGCCGAGGGCTATCTCTACCTGACCGATCGCAAAAGCTTCATGATCATTTCGGGCGGCGTGAACATCTATCCGCAGGAGATCGAAAACCGACTGATCACCCACCCGCGCGTTGCCGATGTTGCGGTGGTTGGTGGCCCGTGTCCAGAAATGGGGGAGCGGGTGATCGCGGTTGTCCAGCCGGTCGATATGGCCGATGCAGGCCCGGCACTGGCCGATGATCTGATCGCCTGGTGCCGCGCCGAACTGTCGGGCATCAAGACGCCGCGGCAGATCGACTTTACGCCAGAGTTGCCGCGTCACGCGACCGGCAAACTGTATAAGCGGCTGTTGCGCGATCGATATTGGGGCAATAGCGAGAGTCGGATTGTCTAGGGGCGGCACGCCCGGTCTTTGCGACATCGGCAGTCGCGTCGGCGATCATCCTGGCTGGCTTCCGATGATGGCAATGATGGCAATGATGGCGCGGGCCGGCTGATTCGGCGACGGCAGAATAAGGAAGAAGACCATGAATGATCGCGTGAGCATGACCGTCGCCGACCATATTGCCGATGTCCGGTTGACCCGCGCCGACAAGATGAATGCGCTTGACCCGGCAATGTTCCAGGGGATCGTCGACATGATCGATCATCTGGCCGGTCGTGCGGATGTTCGGTGCGTGGTGTTGTCGGGCGAGGGGCGGGCATTTTGTGCCGGTCTCGATATGGCGAGCATGGCCAGCGGCGGATCGGGCAACGCGCTGACCGAGCGGACACATGGCGACGCGAATACGCCCCAGCAGGTGGCATGGGGCTGGCGCAAATTGCCCATGCCGGTGATCGCGGCGGTTCATGGCGTGGCGTTCGGGGGCGGCTTCCAGATCATGTCCGGCGCTGATATCCGCATTGCGGCCCCCGGCACGCGCTTTGCCATTCGCGAAACCTATTGGGGGCTGGTGCCTGACATGGCGGGCATGGCGCTGTGGCGGACGATCGCCCGCGATGACGTGTTGCGGGAGCTGACCTATACCGCCCGCGAATTTGATGCCGATGAGGCGCTCCATCACGGCTTTCTCACCCGAATTGATGCCGATCCGCATGCAGCGGCCATGATGTTGGCTAGGCAGATAGCGGGGCGCAATCCAGCGGCGGTGCGCGGATCAAAGGCGCTGATCAACCTGGCCGCAGACCTTGACAGCGTCGCCGTCCTGCAGGCTGAAAGCGATGTTCAGACGGGCATTATTCGGAGCCCCAACCAAGTGGAGGCGGTGATGGCCAATATGCAGAAACGCGCGCCGGTGTTTATCGATTGATATCGTTCAGCCGGCGATAGGAAGCCTGAGCCGAACGAGCAAGCCGCCCAGGTCTTCGCTTTCTTCAAGGCTGACCGTGCCTTCATAGATTTCGGCAACGTCGCGCACGATCGCCAGACCCAGGCCGGTCCCGGGTTTACCGGTATCGAGCCGGGCACCGCGATCAAAAATCCGTGATCGTTCGATCTCGGGAATGCCCACACCGTCGTCCTCAATCAGAAATTCGACAAAGCCCGCCTGCGCGCCGACGGTGACAAATACACTGCCGCCGCCATATTTTGCCGCGTTCTCAATCAAATTCCCCAGCATCTCGTCCAGATCCTGCCGCTCGACATGCACCTGCAGATCCTTGCGGCCATCCAGGTCGAACCTCACTTCAGGGTATAGTCGGGCCACCGCGCGTTCCACCGATTCAAGGCTTGGCCAGACGGCGGCACGGCTGTGCGCATTGCCGCGCCGCCCGACTGCGCGCGCGCGGGCAAGGTGATGGTCAACCTGGCGACGCATGGTGGCGGCTTCCCGGATCACCGTCGCGCCCAGGTCATCGGCCCTCGCGGTGGCTGCATTCATGATCACCGTGAGTGGTGTCTTTAGTGCATGCGCCAGATTGCCGGCGTGGCGGCGCGCTTCTTCAGCCTGGCGCTCATTATGCGCGATGAGAGCGTTCAGCTCCTCTACCATCGGCGCGACTTCGATCGGCATGGCCTGTTCAACCTGGCGCGATTTGCCCGCGCGCATGCGAATAATTTCTTCGCGCACCTTTTTAAGCGGCCACAGCCCGTAAAAAGTCTGCAGCGCCGCCATCACAATCAGCCCGAGCGCGAGCAGCACAAAGCTGCGGAACAAGGTCTGGCGCAAGGCGCTGATCTGGGCATCGAGCAGGTCGCGGCTGCTGGCGACCTTGAACCGCCAGCGCACGGGCGATCCCGGGAGCTGGATGTCGCGTTCCAGAATGCGCAGCTTTTCGTTGGGGAATTCGGTGCTGTCGTAGCGATGCAGGTTCAGATCGTTATGTTCGCCCCCATAAGCCAGCCGACGGTCCCACAGCGACCTCGATGGAAAATCATCATGCTTCGGCGCGCTGACTTGCCAATAGAGTCCCGATTGCGGCTCCAGGAAGCGCTGATCAGCCGGTTCGCGGGTGAATATCACTTCGCCTTCGGGGCCGATTTCGGCGGTGACGATCATCGCCTGGAGAACATATTCCAGTTGATCGTCGAAATTGCGGGTAACTGCCGCCGTCAACACCCGGTCGAGCGCAAATCCCCCGCCCGACAGCAGCACCAATATCCACAATGCGGCGACGCCGATCATCCGCCGGCTGAGCGAACCGGTTGTGCGCACCGGCGGTCGACCGGGCAGGCCGTCGGTGCTCAGATCCATCCGCCCGCCTTGTCGATCACGCCGCCGGCTCCTCCAGGCTATAGCCAAGCCCGCGGATCGTGGTGATGACATCCTGACCCAGCTTTTTGCGGATCCGCGTCACAAACACTTCGATCGTGTTCGAATCGCGATCGAAATCCTGATCGTAGATATGCTCGATCAGCTCGGTGCGGCTGACGACCTTGCCCTTGTGATGGAGCAGATAGGATAGCAGCTTATATTCCTGCGCGGTCAGCTTCACCGGATCGCCGGCCAGCGTGACCTTGCCCGACCGTGTGTCGAGCCGGACATCGCCTGCGGTCAGTTCTGATGATGCGTTGCCGGACGCGCGGCGGATCAGCGCACGCAGGCGGGCGATCAGTTCCTCGGACTGAAATGGCTTGGCGACATAATCGTCAGCACCGGCATCGAGCCCGGCCACCTTGTCTGACCAGCTGTCGCGCGCGGTCAGCACCAGCACCGGCATTGTCTTGCCTTCCTTGCGCCAGCGGTCGAGCACGGTCAGGCCGTCAATTTCGGGCAGGCCGAGATCGAGCACCACGGCATCATAATTCTCGGTAGAGCCAAGAAAATGGCCTTCCTCGCCATCGGTAGCAAGGTCGATCGCATAGCCTGCCCCTTCCAGCGTGTTCTTCAACTGCTGGCCCAGGCTGGGCTCGTCTTCGACGATCAAAACGCGCATGCTTGTATCCCCTTGTTGGTGCCGCGACTGCGGCCCCGTCACTGGCCCGAACGGGCGAGTATCTGGCCCGAACGGCCGTCGACGTCCACCCAGATGACAATCCCATTGCGCAGGAACTTCAGCGTGTAAATCCCGCTGCCGAGGTCCAGTTCCACGCCGATATACTGCGCCCCGGCCATTGATGGCAGCACGCGACGTTCGATTTCCTTCAATGGCAACAGGCGCCCGTCGCGCATCGCATTGAACACTTGCTGACGCTCGCCGCGCTTCTGCGCGTCGGCGGGACCGGCGAAGATCAACGGCGCGATGGCAGCAAGGAAAAAGATGGATTTCATCGTCATTATGCTTGTGCATTAGGCGGCGTGGCTTGAACAGCCTGTGAATATACCCGTCAGCATTGCGTCAGAAAGCTTGCCGCCCGCCCGCGTCGCCCCTAACTGCCCCGGGCATGGCTGCGCCTGTTCTCTCTTATGAAAATCTTGGTCTTGTGCAAGGATCGGGCTGGTTGTTTCGCGGGCTGGACATCCATGTCGGCGCCCGCGACCGATTGGCGCTGATCGGGCGGAACGGGGCCGGCAAGACGACGCTGCTGAAATTAATCGCCGGGCGGATCGATGCCGATGAAGGCCGGCGGACGATTGTGCCGGGAACCAGGGTGGTTTTGCTGGAACAGGACCCGCAGGTTGCCGGTTTTGCAACGCTGCTGGACTATGTGCTGGCCGGCGACGACGCCCCGGCCCGGCATGAGGCCGACGCGATCGCCGACCAGCTTGGCATTGATCTGTCGCGCGATGCACTGAGCGCGTCCGGCGGCGAGCGCCGACGCGCGGCCATTGTGCGCGCGCTGGCGCAGGATCCCGACGTGCTCCTGCTCGATGAACCAACCAACCATCTCGATATCGCGGCGATCGAATGGCTGGAGGGATGGCTTGGCCGATTCACCGGCGCGTTCATCGCGATCAGCCATGATCGCACCTTTCTGACTCGCCTGACCAAACAGACATTGTGGCTTGACCGCGGGACAATCCGGCGCGCCGAAATCGGCTTTGGCGGCTTTGATGCATGGACCGAGCGCGTCTTCGCCGAAGAGGAGCGCAACGCCGATCGGCTTGATGCAAAGTTGAAAATCGAAGAACATTGGTTGCTGCGCGGCGTTACCGGCCGCCGCCGCCGCAACCAGGGGCGGCTCGCCAAGCTAAAGGAAATGCGGGCGCAGCGCGCCGCCATGCTGGGGCCGCAGGGCGCGGCCAATCTGGCGCTTGCCAATGACGATGTAAAAACCAAGACGGTCATCGATGCCGAGCACGTCACCAAGAATTTTGGATCGCGCACCATCATTCGTGACCTGTCACTCCGGGTTCAGCGCGGCGACCGGATCGGTATTGTCGGCGCAAACGGGGCCGGCAAGACCACGTTGCTAAAGCTGCTGACCGGCGAACTCGCCCCCGACGAAGGCCGCGTTCGGATCGCCAAGACCATCGACGGCATCGTCATCGATCAGCAACGCAAGCTGATGGTCCCCGAAAAGCGTGTCCGCGACATTTTGGCGGATGGCGGCGAATGGGTGGATGTTCGGGGCACGCAAAAGCACGTCATTGGCTATTTGAAGGAATTTCTGTTCGATCCGAACATGGTCGATGCGCGGATCGCCACCTTGTCGGGCGGAGAGCGATCGCGCCTGTTGCTGGCGCGCGAATTTGCCAGACCGTCCAACCTGCTGGTGCTCGACGAGCCGACCAACGACCTTGATCTTGAAACGCTCGATCTGTTGCAGGAAGTGATTGGCGACTTTGATGGCACGGTGCTGATCGTCAGCCATGACCGGGATTTTCTGGACCGGACCGTCACGATCACGCTGGGGCTGGACGGATCCGGCAAGGTTGATGTCGTGGCCGGGGGGTATGATGACTGGGCAAGTCGCCGCACGGTTGTGGCTGACGCAAAGCGCGCTGTACCAAAGCCGGCAACGCCCCCGGTCCCGCCACCCGCGCCGCCCCGCAGCAAGCTGAGCTATAAGGACCAGCGTGATTATGAACTGCTGCCCGCACGGATCGAGGAACTCGATGCCGCGATCACGCGCGACGAAGCAGCGCTTGCCGATCCGGCGCTGTACACCCGCGATCCCGCAGCCTTTGATCGATTGACCAAAGCCATCGCGACGGCCCGCGACGAAAAGGAATCCGCCGAGCTTCGCTGGCTCGAGCTGGCGGAACGGGTGGAAGGTTAAGCCGCTAGTTCAAGCGTGGCGCGGGTCCCGGTCGCATCGCTTTCGACGGTCAATTGCCCGCCAGCCTGACGGGCAAACGCATCGACCAGCTTGGTGCCCAAACCGCCGCGTCGATTGCTGGCCGACTGCGTGGCCTGCGTCCCAACGCCGTTGTCGGCGACAGCCAGTCGCCAGCCATCGGCGATGGCGCTGAACCGGACTGTGATCTTGCCGTTTTCCCGATCGGGAAAGGCGTGCTTGGCGGCGTTGGTGACAAGTTCGTTGACGACCAGACCGAGCGAGACCGCGCGATCGCGGGAGATTTGCGCCAGGCAACTCTGACAATCGATAACGATGCCCCGTGCCAGGCTGAGCGAATCGTGCAAGGCGGTGCAGAGTTCGGTCAGATAGGACGATATCTGGATCGCGCCGGGCTGGTTCGATGCCCCGCGGTAGAGATGCTGATGCGCCCGCGAAATGCCCTCAACCCGGGTCAACGCCATCGTCAGCGCTTCGGCAGTTTTGGGATCGGCGCGGCGACGCTGCAGTTCGAGCAGGCTGATCACGATGGCGAAATTGTTCTTAACGCGGTGATCAAATTCGCTGAGGAACAGGTCGCGATCGGCAATTTGTTGCTCGCGCTCGGCCTGGGCCCGCACCACGGCTTCGCGAAAGACATGCGCGACGGCCAGCGTGATCAAGCACGCCAGCGCGACCACCGTCAGGATCGATGGCCCGGCCGGATCGACAAAGGCGAAGGAATTGGGGAAAGGCATGATGAAGTACCATGCCGATACAAGCGCGATGATGGCGGTCGCCAGCCCGGCACGCAATCCGGCGAAAAGCGTGGCCATCATCACGGCCGGAAACACGAGCGCAAACGGCGCTGCGCCGGGCGTAATCAGATCCAGCCCGAATCTGACAACAAAGACGGTCCCCAGGCAAGCGGCCGAGACGATCGCCCTGGTGACCGGTTCCGGCAACTGGTGGCGGAATCGCCGTGGCAGATCGATGTCCGAAAACAGATTCATGGGATCAGCTTGCGCTCCTGCGCGAAGACAATGTCAATGGAGATAGGCGCTCGCCACGGATCTGTCAGTGGGACTCAAGCGATTGGCCGTGGCGGCCCGCCAGATCGACCACATAATGCCAGGCAATCCGCCCCGATCGCGCGCCACGCTGTGTCGCCCATAAAAGGGCATCCTGCGGATCAAAGGGCAATTTAAAATCAGCGACATACCCCTCAACGATCGCCAGATAGCCGGGCTGATCCAGAACGTGAAAGCCAAGCGACAAACCGAACCGATCGGCGAGTGCCAAATTGTCATCGACCACGTCGCGAGGGTTGATCGCGCTATCCTGCTCGGCAAGATCGCGCGGCATCAGATGCCGCCGGTTTGATGTAACGCAAAAACGCGCATTGGCCGGCCGGGCCTCTGCGCCGCCCTCCAGCAGTGATCGAAGCGCACGTGCTTCGCCGGCCTGATCGAACCCCAGATCATCGACAAACAGCGCGAAGCCGCGATTTATTCCCTCGATCATGGCAAACAGCCGAGGCAGGCTGGCAAGCGACGCCGCGGCAATATCGACCAGCGCCAGCGTCGCCCCATCCGTTTGCAGGGCACCGACAGCGCTTTTAACCAGCGCCGATTTCCCCGCCCCACGCGCCCCCCATAACAGCATGTCATGGGCCGCATGCCCGGCGGCAAGGCGCGCCAGATTGGCGAGCGCGGCGTCCTTCTGCGCATCGATGCCGCGCAGCAAACGCAGCGGCAGTGGCGCAAAGTGCCGGGCGACGACCAGGGCATCGTCCCGCCAGACATAGGCGGGATGCGCCGTGGGATCGGCCGCGACGCTTGGTGCCGGGGCCAAGCGTTCCAGGGCGGTGGCGATCCGCTCGATCGCATCGGTCATGTCATCAGCCTTGGCATTGGTCCGTTATGGCAGCGGGAGATGAGTGACTGCAATGGTGGATCGACCCAGCACCGGCATCACCGCCGGCGATGGCCGATCCAAAGCCAGATTCGCCAACGCCGCCGGCGTTCAGCCCTGGAGGCCATATGCCTTCATCAGATCGTACAGCGTCGGACGGCTGATCCCCAGCAGCTTG
>JAIELC010000024.1 GCA_019753375.1 Sphingomonas sp. | reverse complement strand
CAGCAGATCAGCATCTCCCCAGAGGATCAGCAGCTACTTGAAACCCGCCATTTCGGTGTTGAAGCCGCTCTATGGGCGCGAGCCACAGCTTGTCGCCAATCTGGCGAGCTTCCTCGATCAGCCTTGGCCCGCCCCGATTCAACTAATTGGCGGCGTTGCCAATGCAGACGATGCGGCGGTCGGCGCGATTGCGGCGTTGCGCGATCAGTTTCCGGCGGCGCATATCGATCTGACGATCAACCGCGCCCGCCACGGATCAAATGCCAAGATCAGCAATCTTGCCAATATGACCCCCGCTATCCGCCACGAGATCGTGGTGCTGAGTGACAGCGATATCGCTGCGCCGGCGGGCTATTACCAGCATGTTGTCGATGCCCTGTCGGCGCCCGGGGTTGGCGTTGTTACCTGTCTGTATCGGGGGCGCGGCGATGCCGGGTTCTGGTCCGAACTCGCGGCCGCACAAATCAGCTACCAGTTTTTGCCCAATGTGCTGGTCAGTCTCGCGCTCAATGCCGGCGGGGCATGCATGGGGTCAACCATTGCGCTCAGGCAGGATACGCTGCAGCGGATCGGCGGATTTGCCCGATTTGCCGATGTGCTGGCCGATGACCACGCCATCGGGGTTGCCGTGCGCGATCTGGGGCTGTCGATTGCGGTACCGCCGATCGTGGTTGTCCATGCCTCCACCGAACCCAGCTTTGCCGCGCTTGCCCGCCAGGAATTGCGCTGGGCCGCGACCATCCGGGATTTGCGCCCCTGGGGCTATCTGGGCACGGCGATCACGATGCCGCTGCCCTTCGCGCTGCTGTGCGCGGCGGTCAGGCCCGGCATCGCCACGATCGGCATTGTGGTGGCGTCGCTGATGTCCCGGCTGGTTCTGTCGATGCAGATTGATCGACTGGCGGGCGCCAAAACCGCGCCTTATGCGGTGATGCCGCTGCGCGAATTGCTGTCCTTTGGCATCTTCATTGCCAGCTTTTTCGTCCGAACGGTCGATTGGCGGGGCAATCGGCTGGCGATGATCGACGATGGTCAGATCAGCGCCAAGCCCGGCATGCCCGCATGAACGGTGCTGGTATCGGCGATCGCCCGACGATTATTATCACCGCCGACGATTTTGGGGCAGCACCCGAAATCAACGAAGCCGTTGAGCGCGGACATGTCGATGGCTGCCTGACCGCTGCCAGCCTGATGGTTACAGGCATCGCACTCGACGACGCCGTTGCCCGCGCCAAAAGGCTGCCCATGCTGGGCGTGGGTCTCCATCTCGTGCTGGTTGAAGGAACACCCGCATTGCCCGCGGATCAGCTGCCCGATCTGGTCGATGCATCCGGCCAGTTTCGCGCCGACATGGCGCGCGCAGGGGTGGACATGTTTTTTCGTCCCCGCGTCCGCCAGCAGCTTCGCGCAGAGATTGCCGCCCAGTTTGCGCGTTTTGCCGACACTGGCCTGACGCTCGATCACGTCAACGCGCACAAGCATTTCCATCTCCATCCGACGATTGCCGCAATCATGCTCGATGTCGGCAAGCGTCACGGCCTGAAAGCCAGCCGCGCGCCCATCGAACCGGCCGGGATCATCGCTGCGATCGAACCAACCCGCCGGGATATGTCCATGCGCGTTGCCGATACCTGGGCACGACGATTGCGGGGCCGGTTCCGCCGTGCCGGCATTACCATGGCCGATCAGGTGTTTGGCCTTGCCTGGAGTGGGGCAATGACGCGCGATCGCGTGGCCGCACTGGTTGAACATCTGCCTGCCGGGACGTCCGAAATCTATTTCCACCCAGCCACGCGCGACGATTTTGCCGGCCACGCCCCCAGCTACCGCTATGCCGATGAATATGCCGCCTTGATCGCGCCCGATGTCCGATCGGCGATTGAGCGCCGCGGTGCGGCGCTTGCCCGGCTCGGCGACCTGGCGGGACGGCCGTGACCCAGCGCCCGACATCCCGCCTGGAGCGCGTTCGGTTTTGATCGAATCAAAACCGGCGCTCCAGCTTGTTGATTTGCCGCGTTTTCCGGGTCGTCAGCTGTTTCCAGCTGACTTCAGAACACGCTAGAACACGGCGTCGGGCTTGGCCTCTTTCATCATCGCCTGGCGGACCAGCGGGATCGGTGGGCCGCCATAGCTCAGAAAGGCATCATGAAATGCCTTCCACCCCTCGCGACCGCCATGCGTCTTGATCCAATCATTGCGCAACCGCCGGATCATCAGTTTGCCCAGCGTATAGTTTAGATAGGCCGGATCATAGGTCCCCCGCGCCGACTGTTGCCGTGCCGTGCCTTCATCCTGAAAGCATTGCTGGATGAACAGCTCGCGCGACTGATCCTGAGTCATTGCGCCAGTGTGCAAACCAATTGCGGACAGGTATCGGCAGTTGCGCAACAGCGCATTGGCAAGCTGGCCGATATGGGTTTCGGCGTCGCCATCGTTCAAGCCGGCGTCCCACATCATTTCTTCGGTGTAGTGCGCCCAGCCCTCGGCAAAGGCATAGCCAACAAATAACTGGCCGAAGATCGACGGTGACCGGTTGGCGTGCAGGAATTGCACGAAATGGCCCGGCATCACCTCGTGAACAGATGTGAACAGCAAGTCGGACTTGCCCGGCACAAAACCATCCTGAACCGCCTTGGTCCAACTCGGGTCGGGTGGCGAGATATAGTAGACCGAGGGGATACCCTTATCGAACGGTCCTGGCGGATCGATATAGGCCGAGTTCTGCCGATTATAGGGCGGACTTTCCTCAACCACCGCCTCTTCAGTGCCGGGGATGCTGATCAGATTGTGGGATGTTACAAATGCCTTCAGCATCGGGATCTGGCGGCGCGCCTCTGCAACCGGGCCATCGGGCGATTTGTTGGCGTTCATTTTTGCCATACATGCCTGGATCGTCGCGCCCGGCGCATAGATTTTGCAGGCCGCGACCAAGGCGTCCTGATTGTCGTGCAAGTCATGCGTGCCGATCTCGATCAGCACGTCAATCGGCACATCGACGCCTTCCGTTGCGCGCAACATCCGCGCGAACCGGTCCGTCCCCAACGCAAAATCCTGCGTTGCCGTTGGCCGCTGCGCCTCCACCCATTGGCCAAGCTCGCTCATCGACTTGGCGGCGGCAGCCGACGCGCTTAGGAATTCTGCCTGAAGCGCCGGATCCTTGACATCGGCAAACGCCTTGCGCGCGTCCCCGGCATAAAAATCGGCAAAGCCGTTAAACGCCGCGACGCCGTAATTGACGAAGCTGAGCGGCATTGGCGCCTTCAGATTGGCGCGAATGTTCGTGGTCGCCTGGGGGATGTTTTTGAAAAACGCGATCATCGCCTTCATGCGCGTCGCCTTGTCGGCATAGTTCCGCGCGACATAGACATTGGGGTCCAGCCCATCGCCGACATAATAAGCCGGGTTATGATGGGGTTGGTCCGCATCATCGAGCCAGAAAAGCTTTCCCTGAGCGACATTTACCAGATAATCGCGTTCAAATTTATCGGCAGCCGACAGCTTTGACGCATCGAAGGCGATGGCCTCGGCAATCGCATCGCGCAGGAAATCGCTCTGCTTCTTCAACCCATCCGGGCTCCAGTCGGGGAGCTGGCCATCAAATTGGTGCTTGCCTTGGTAGGCCGCGAAATACGGGTCGAGCTTGAACCAGCCGTCGATGAACGCATCGCGAAATGCGGGCCAACTCGTGTTCGGCAAGGCGTGGGTGCTCGACTGCTGCTTGCCGGCACCGGTCGGGCTGCACCCCGTAAGCGCAACGACAATCGCCATCGCCAATAAACCCCGACGCATAATCTTCTCCTGATTTTCGACTCGCGCGCGGACATTGGCAAGTTGTCGCCGCGGCGCAAAGTCAAAGCTTCGTTGTGCAAACAAACGCTGGTTGCCCATCGGCGCTCTGCTGCCCTAGAGCCATGGATGATGTCTGCTGCGCCGCATCCCCTGACCATCCCTAATTTTCGCGCTTACTGGGCGGCGCGCTTTGCCATGACGATCGCGCAAAATGGCATGATCATCGTTGTCGGATGGCAGACCTATACCATTGCCAGGCAGACCATGTCTCCGGCTGGCGCCGCCGCGCAACTTGGTTTGATCGGCCTGTTGCAGTTCCTGCCGCTGTTTTTGACGACGCCGATTACGGGATGGGTCGCCGATCGCTTCGACCGTCGATGGATCACAAGATTGACCGTGACCCTGCAATTATTGTGCGCGCTGACGCTGACGATTGTGACCGCGGGCGGCGCAATGGCGCTGCCTGTGCTGTTTTCCGTGGCGGTGATACTTGGTCTGGCCCGGGCGTTCGCCGGACCTGCCTTTGGCGCGCTGGCGCCGAATTTGGTCCCGCGCACGGTGTTGCCGACTGCCATCGCCCTGAGTTCGATCTCCTGGCAGGTCGGCACGATCATCGGGCCCGCGATCGGCGGCTTTGCTTATGCAATCGTCCCCTGGGGCGCATACGCAACCGCATCCGCCCTGTTCGCAGTCGCTCAATGCTGCTTGTTCCTGATCGGCCCGGTTGCGCGCACCATCCAGCCCCAAAAAGCTCACCCGCTGCGGCAGATTTCGGATGGTCTGGGATATGTGTGGCAAAACAAGCTGGTGCTTGGCACCATAACGCTCGATCTTTTTGCGGTCTTTCTTGCAGGCACGACGGCGCTGTTTCCGATCTATGCACATGACATTCTTCATGTCGGGCCTCAGGGACTGAGCATGCTCGCCGCCGCGCCGGCGGCTGGGGCCTCTCTCGTCGCCCTGTTTTTTTCGTTCAGGCCGATCAGGACCAATGTCGGCCCGAAAATGCTGGGCGCGGTGATGGTCTATGGCACCGCTACGATCGTCTTTGGCCTGTCGACCGCCCTGCCACTCAGCCTGATCGCCCTGGCAATAGCGGGCGCGGCCGATATGTTTTCGGTCTATATTCGCCAGTCGCTGGTTCAGCTTTATACCCCTGACGATAAACGCGGCCGCGTTGGTGCGGTATCCCAGCTGACGATCTCGGCGTCCAATGAGCTGGGTGAAGCCGAATCCGGCTTTCTCGCCGCAGCGCTGGGGCCGGTTGGTGCCGTGCTGGTTGGCGGTGGCGGGGCGATATTGGTCACACTTTTGTGGACGGTGCTCTTCCCCAGCATCCGTAACGCGCGTAGTTTTGAACCACCACAATCGGTGCTCGACGCCGAAAAACAGCAGATGGAGCAGCCCAAATGAAAGCCCACACGATCCTGGAGACGATTGGCAACACGCCCCATATCCGCGTGGCGAAGCTATTTCCTGAAGCAGAAGTGTGGATCAAATCGGAACGCGGCAACCCCGGCGGCTCGATCAAGGACCGGATCGCGCTGGCAATGATCGAATCAGCAGAAGCGTCGGGTGAACTTCAGCCTGGCGGCACAATTATTGAGCCGACCAGCGGCAATACCGGTGTCGGTCTTGCCATGGTTGCAGCGGTGAAGGGATACAAGCTGGTGCTCGTCATGCCCGAGAGCATGTCGATTGAACGTCGGCGTCTGATGCTTGCCTATGGTGCCAGTTTTGATCTGACGCCGCGCGAAAAGGGCATGAAGGGCGCGATTGAGCGGGCGTTGCACTTGATCGATCAGACACCGGGATCATGGATGCCGCAACAGTTTGAGAACTCCGCAAATGTCGATGTACATGTCCGCACGACTGCTCAGGAAATCCTGAACGATTTTCGCGATACCCCAATTGACGTGATTATCACCGGTGTCGGCACGGGCGGCCATATTACCGGCGTCGCCGAGGCATTGAAGAAGGTCTGGCCAGATCTGAAAGTATATGCGGTTGAGCCCGAAGCATCGCCGGTAATCTCTGGTGGAGCGGCCGGACCCCACCCGATCCAGGGGATCGGAGCCGGGTTTATCCCTGCCAATCTGCATACCGCAGCGATTGATGGGGCAATCAAGGTTGATGCCAATCTGGCGAAGGAAATGGCGCGGCGCTCTGCAGCTGAAGAAGGCATGCTCGTTGGCATTTCATCGGGCGCAACGCTGGCGGCAATCCAGCAGAAACTGCCTGATCTTCCAAGTGGCGTTCGCGTGCTGGGTTTCAACTATGATACGGGCGAGCGTTATTTGTCGGTCCCTGATTTCCTGCCGGAAAGCTGACCGCTCTGAAATCATGGGGAACGGCCTTTGACGCAATGGATCAGCGTGTTCCCGGCACAGCCCCGCTTTATCCGTTGGGGCGGCTCTCCATAAAATACAGGTCGGTCAACGGATCGCGCTTGAGCGGCGTGGTTTGAGTCGAGGTTTCTTCCCGGCCACGACGCAGCAGGTCTGCCAGCAGCGCCGATCCACGGTCGGTCATCAGGAACGGTCCGATCGGCCGCTGCCCCGCCGCAGGAATAAACACCGCATAGCCCGGTCCAGTGATCGGGACTGTTGTATCGGCCACCATCACATCAATCGCACCGGGTGTTTCGCCCTGCGCGTTTGCCCCTGGTCCGCGCAGCATAATCAACGACGCCGTTTCAGGGTCGGCGGTAAAATTTGTCGGAAAGCCGGGTTCTCCCGCAACAATCTTCAATGCACCGCGGCCCACCACGCCTTCGACGATGGTCCCACGGATGCCAATTGTCGCGATCGGCGTCTTGATCGACGACTGTCCGGGATTGGCGTGGAGTGATTTGCCCGACATGAAGCGGAAAGCGCCCTTTGTTACTGACAGGCCTACCGCACTGGCCGAACGACTGGGGTCGTAGACGAAACGGTCCACCTTGATCCTGGCATTGCTACCGACAGTAAAACTTGTCCGATCGAGCAACAGGACCTGCAGGACACTCCCGCCGCCCGTCACGATGTCATTGCCCAGCGACACCCGTTCCTTAACGGCGGCCCGGTGAATCGTCGGGTTCGCCTCTGTCGTCATGCGGACATCGTTGATCACCGATGCGTTCACGCCGACGGTTTGGGCAAAGCCACTGGTGCTTGCCAGCATTGCCGAAAAGGCAACCGATATAATGGCTGCGCGACCCAGGGACTTGTTCGTCATTTACCGAACCTCCACACCATGCGCAGCTCTGCGCCCAGGCTGCTATAATCCTGCAGAAAATCAATATTGTAATCGCGCCGAGTATAGCTGCCCGCCGCTTCGACCGCGACGCCCTTAATGCTTACCGGCAAGCCAAGCGCAGCCCTGACAAAATAGCGCGTTTCAATCTGCCGATCGCCAAAGTCGGGCGTACGATAGACAAGGTGACGAATGGTCCCGGAAATCGCCGAATACACGCCCCGGACTCCCAGCGGGAAACGCACAGCGCCAAACACCCGACCGGCCGTGTACCCAAGTTCGACCGTTTCGGCGGTCTTATATTCTGCTCCGGCACCCAGCACATAACTAACGCCGGCATTGGTTTCCTTTTGATAGTGCAACGCCAGATCATATCTGGTGCCGTCGCGCGAGAAGAACGGGAAACTGCCGGCATAATTTTGGTAGACGATTTCTCCCGACGTCACCCATTGGCCCCGGCCCGGCCCCGGCAAGCGCAACCGAGCCTGGCCGCCCACTTCTCCGCCCAAATCGGCGCCCTGCAGACGAATATATGTCGCTACCGGACCAAAGGAGAGGTCAGCCGCGCCCACCTGCAAGCCATAGCCCAACCGGCCGCTAAACACCTGATAATTCAGCGCCGGCCCGTCCAGGCTGTCCTTGGTAAGCGCATCGCCCGCGGCATAGACATACCCCCGACCCGCCGGGAGCCGGGCGCTGAGAGCCAAGTTGGCAACAAATGAAATTCCGTCATCGCCCGGAATGCGGAACTCGGGCGCACTGAAGAACTGGTTGATCGCGCCCAGATTGTCCTGATCATAGGTGAAGCCGGCCGAAAGCTCACCGGTCAAAGACCGGCGATCGACTTGCGCAGCCGTTGGCCGGGGGATAGCGCCACAAGCCTGCTCAACCTCCGCCCACGCGGACTCGCCAACGCGTGTCGTTCCAAATTTACCCGCTTCAACCAGCGCCCTTTCGCGATCGTCCAGCCTGCAAAGCACGACGATGTAAAAGGCCCGAACATCTGCCGTTCCCGAAGCCGTACGATCGAATAGCGCGCGTTCCAGGGTGGCAGCCGCCCCCAGTAAATCCCCCTGCCCGGCCTGCGACCGCGCATAGGCCAAGGCCTGTGACGGACCGGTCGACGCATCGATTGCGGCGTCAATATCGCCTGCACGTTCCTGTGCTTGAGCGGGCTGGACGGACATGGCGATCGCCAAAGCCGCAATGCTGCCCCCCAACATGCGCATCAACTTCGGGCTTTTTGCCATATCCCCCTCCAGATAACGGCGCCTCGTTTGCTCTACGGGGATAAACCTGATTACCCAGCGTTTCTATAGCATTCGCAAAAAACCGCTCGATTGGACGAAACCGTCAGCCAGCGATCATGTCCTTCAACGGGATTGTGGTATCGACAAGTCGATCCACGGCGATCCGTGATCCTGCCATGACCAGCGCTCGGCCCTGCACGTAATCACGGGTGGCATTGACACAATCGAGCGCGATGACGGCATCATTCTTCAGATAGATAACGGAAAAGCTCCGCGCGTCCGGATCACCGCGCGTTACCGCCGTGTCGAAGCCGATCGACAGGCCGACGGTCTGCAATTTGATGTCATACTGGTTCGACCAGAACCATGGTACCGCCGCATAGGGTTCAGACAAACCAGTCAGCGATTTTGCGACCATCGACGCCTGATCGTTCGCGTTCTGGACCGATTCAATGCGGATCACCGCGCCACCAGCGTACGCATTCGGGTGCGCCGCGCAATCACCGATCGCATAGACATCGGGCAAGCTGGTTCGGCAAAACGCATCAACTTCGACGCCATTACCGCCCTTTGCTCCCGCCGCGATCAGCGGTGCTACCGCCGGGACAATACCGATGCCAACGATCACCATATCGGCGGGAATGATTTCTCCCGCCGCCAGTCTGACACCGGATACCCGGCCATCCGATCCCTCAATCGCTTCGACAGCCGCGCCCAGCCGCAGATCAACGCCGTGGGCGCTGTGCTGCCCCTCTATGAACCTCGACAGGGGCGCGCCGGCAACGCGGGCGAGGACACGATCCAGCGCCTCCAGCACCGTTACATGCTTGTCGAATTTGCGCAGCACCGCCGCCGCTTCCAGCCCGATATAGCCACCGCCCACCACGACCACCCGCGTAGTGGTGGCAAGTTCGGATTCCAGCTGATCAACGTCAGCGCGGGTGCGAATGGTGTGGATGCCGCGCAGGTCATGACCAGGACAGGTCAGCCGACGCGCCGCACCGCCGGTCGCCCAGATCAGACTGCCATAACCAACAACGCGCCCATTATCGGTCGTAACCTGGCGCTTGTCGGCGTCGACCGATAGCACGCTGGTCGCCAGCAAAAAGGCTATGTCACGCTCGGTCCAAAATGCCGGCGGGCGGATCAGAATCCGTTCGAAGGTCTTTTCGCCCGCCAGATAATCCTTCGACAAGGGCGGCCGTTCATACGGCAGTTCGGGCTCGGCGCCGATCACACCGATCGTTCCCGCAAATTTCTGCTGGCGCAGCGCAATCGCTGCCTGCGCCCCGCCATGGCCCGCGCCGACGATCAGAACATCAACGTGCTGCATTGATCCCCCCGGATGCGGTCCTTTGTCAAAGTGCGCCGTGACAATGTTTATACTTACGCCCTGATCCGCAAGGACAAGGCGCATTGCGGCTAACCATCCCATCCCAGCTTGCCGGATCGCTATCGGTCAGGCTGCCGTCAGGGCGTGGAATTTGCAGTGCAGGGATGCGGGTCGTGACCAGACCCAGCGAAGCGCCGTCGATATCGGCACTGTTATCGTCCCCGGTCATCGGATCAAAATGCGTGGTCAGGAACGCCGGCAATTCCGGCAAAGCCGGTGGAGCATCGGGCATCTGGAACTGCACATACGCGATTGTCCGGGTCACATCCTCGCGGATATTGTCGAGCATGCGTTCGAACAGGGCAAATGCTTCCTGCTTATACTCATTGAGCGGCGTTTTCTGGGCATAGGCGCGCAAGTGAACGACCTGGCGCAACGCATCGAGCGTTGCCAGATGCTCCTTCCAGTGATGATCCAGATTTTGGAGCATGATCGATTTTTCGACCTGCACCCACGTCTCCGGCTCCAGTGACGAAGCCTTTGCCGCCACCACCGCATCCGCCGCCTCGCGCAATTTGTTGCCGAGCAGCTCGGGATCGATTGCCTCTTCCTTCAGCCAGTCATCGACCGGCGGTTCGATCCCCAGCAACTCGGTCGTGCGCTCCTTGATACGATCGACATTCCATTGTTCGGGATAGCTGTTGGGCGGGCAACTTTCGCCAACGATCGCGTTGACGGTCTCTGCGCGCATATCGGCAACGACGTCGCCGATCGTGTCCGCGTCCATGATATCGGCGCGCTGGTCATAGATAACGCGCCGCTGATCATTCATCACGTCATCATATTCGACAACCTGCTTGCGGATGTCGTAATTGCGGGCCTCGACCTTCTTTTGCGCAGTCTCAATCGCCTTTGACAGCCATTTTGATCCGATCGCCTCGCCGTCCTGCAAATTGGATCGCATCATCCGCGCAAACATCGTGTCCGGGCCAAAGATGCGCAGCAAATCATCGTCCAGCGAAAGGTAGAAACGGCTCAGCCCGGGGTCGCCCTGGCGGCCTGAACGACCGCGCAGCTGGTTGTCGATGCGCCGGCTTTCGTGCCGTTCGGTACCCAAAACGAACAAACCGCCGGCCGCCAGCACTTCGGCTTTTTCGGTCGCGATCTCGTCCTTGATCCGCTGGAGCGCAGCGTCGCGCTCCGGACCTTCGGGCATCCCCGCAAGCTCGTCATTCACACGAAATTCGAAATTGCCGCCCAGCTGAATGTCGGTGCCACGTCCCGCCATGTTGGTCGCGATGGTAACAACGCCCTTGCGGCCGGCCTGCGCAACAATGTGCGCTTCGCGCTCGTGCTGCCGCGCGTTCAGTACTTCATGCTCGACGCCTTCCTGCTTCAGGAATTCGCTCAGCAGCTCCGACTTTTCGATCGAAACGGTACCAACCAGCACTGGTTGCCCAAGTTCGGCGTGATGTTTGATCTTTTTGGCGATTGCCGCAAACTTGTCCTTGGTATCCTTGTAGAACTCGTCTTCCTCGTCAACGCGCTGGACCGGCACGTTGGTGGGAATGGTGACGACGTTCATCTTGTAGATGTCATAAAATTCCGCCGCTTCCGTTGCCGCCGTACCGGTCATGCCCGACAGCTTTGGATACATCCGGAAGTAGTTCTGGAAGGTAATCGACGCCATTGTCTGGTTTTCGGGCTCGATCGCGACGCCTTCCTTGGCTTCGACCGCCTGGTGCAATCCTTCTGACCAACGTCGGCCATCCATCATCCGGCCGGTGAATTCGTCGATGATGACGACCTTACCGTCCTTCACGATGTAATCAATGTCGCGCTTGAACATGACGTTCGCGCGTAGCGCCTGATTCAGATGGTGAACGACCTGGGTGTTTTCAAAATCATAGAGATTGCTTCCTTCGAGCAGATCCGCCGCCTCCAGCATCCGTTCGGCTTTTTCGGTGCCATCTTCGGTCAGGATGATTGATTTCTGCTTCTCGTCGAGCTCGTAATCGGCGGGCACCAGTTGTTTCACCACGGCATCCACGCGCAGATAGAGGTCGGTTTTGTCGTCAGTGGGGCCCGAAATGATGAGCGGCGTCCGCGCTTCATCGATCAGGATTGAGTCAACTTCGTCGACAATCGCGAAATTGAACTTGCGCTGGACCATCTGCTCGCGGTCATATTTCATGTTGTCGCGCAGATAATCGAAGCCGAATTCGTTATTGGTCCCATAAGTAATGTCGGAATGATACGCCGCGCGGCGCTGCTGATCGCTCAGGTTCGGCACGATCACCCCCACGGTCAGGCCGAGGAAACGGTACACCTGACCCATCCAATCGGCATCGCGGGCGGCCAGATAGTCGTTGACCGTCACAACATGGACGCCGGTACCCGGCAGCGCATTGAGGTAGGTCGCGAGCGTCGCGACCAACGTTTTTCCTTCACCGGTCCGCATTTCCGCGATTTCGCCCCGGTGGAGAACGATGCCACCCACCATCTGAACATCGTAGTGGCGCTGCCCCAATGTTCGCTTGGCGGCTTCGCGCACGGTTGCAAAGGCTTCCGGAAGAATATCGTCGAGGGTTGCGCCATTGGCGAGCAATTCACGCAGCTTGCCCGTCTGGGCCGACAATTGATCATCGCTAAGCGCGGACAGCGCTGGTTCAAAGCTGGCGATTTTGCCGATGATCGGGCTGAGCGATTTGACGTAACGCTCGTTTGACGAGCCAAAAATGGTGCGGGCAATGGCGCCGAGCATAATGAATTCCTGAAGTTTTACGGGTGCCGGCCGGTGGGCAGCGGCAGAATTTGGGGAGCGATGATCAGACCAGATTGCTATGCATCCGGCGCAAGCAGCGGCTATTCGCGCCGGCGGTTCGTATAAACCGGCGCGCCGATCAGGGCATCGATCGCCGTGGTCATCGGCGGCGATGCCAATGTGTGCACCATCGGCATGGCAGCGGCCGGCCGAAAAGCACGCTGCCGAACAGACTGCGACGCGGCAACGGCAACAGCAACGCCACGGCTCACCGCTTGTGGCGCAACCGATCGCCCAACACTGTCAGAAGAGCCGGTAAACGCCGAAAGGAGCGCCGAAAGAAGCAGCAGCAATGTCACGCGCAGATCACCATCATGATTTGCCGGACATAGGGACTGAAGGCTCCCTCGTCCAATCCAAATCGCACCCATTGCCGGCAGGCATCCAGATGTATTCTGCAATCCCCCTTACTCATCGCGCAACACCCATCGCACGCTCGGTATCCTGACCGCGCTGGCAACCGGCCGACCCTTGGCATCAGTCGCCGGACGATACCGGCCAAATTGCGTCGCCAATCGACACGTGGCCTGATCGAGACTGGGTACCGAACTGCTTTCGGTCACCGTGCACGCACGGACTTTGCCGGTCTCATCGACGTCCAGCAGCACAGCAACGCGCCCCTGTTGCCCTGCGCGCTTGGCTTCAGGAGGGTAATAGTCGGGCGAAAACCAATCGGCGGGATTACCCAGCACCATTGGTCCATGCGGGTCCGGAAGGTCGGCAGCGCTGGTTGCCTCGGCCGGAGGGGGTGATGTGGGCAGTGATGGCGGCTCGTTCGTGACATTGGGTTTGCGGGGCGCCACGATGCTCTCGACCATGTGCGTCACGGTGCCGGCATTGCGAACCAGGATAATCGCAACCAGGCCGGTTACGACAAAAAGCAGCAGCCCAAAAACGACCAGGGCAATACGCGCGGCGGATTGCGCTGGGTCACGGCCATCCCCCCGCTCCGGATCGGTCACGGGGTTTCGTCGTCCTCAAACGATGGCGAATCCTGCACCAGTTTCCAGCGCATGCCCGACTGCCAGGTTCCGGCAACCGGCCTGCCGCTGGCATCATGCGCCGGTTCAAAGCGGCCATTGATCACCAATAGATCGCAGGTCGTATTATCGAGCAATTCAGATCCGCTCGACGTGACGATGTTGCAGCGCATGATCCTGCCCAGTGCGTCAATATCCAGCGAAAAAACGGTTCGTCCCTCTGCGCCGGCGTTGCGCGCCGCTGGGGGATAGGCATCGGCCGGGAACCAGCTGGCCGGATTGCCGATAGGCTTGGCGCGCGGTGGTGCTGGCGCTGCGGCCATATCCTTGGCGTGTCCGCTGACGGTCCCGGCCACAACCAGCGCGGCGGCCAGCGCCACCGATCCGATCTTGCTTTGCACCATCCGCACTTTAACAACCCCCGTCTCGGTATCTACCCGGTTATCCTAGTCAGGAATCGCGCCAATGTCATCCACCCGCTCGCCCCTTGCTCCTGCCAGTTTTCCAGCCTTGCCTGCCATTGCCGGCGTCACGCTGCGCGTCGCCCGCGCCCGATACAAACAGTGGGACCGGTGCGACCTGACATTTGTGACCTTGGCGCCCGGCACCAGCGTGGCCGGGGTCACGACCCAGAGCAAATGTCCGTCGCCCGAAGTGGAATGGTGCCGCGCCGCCCTGACGCTGGGTCGGGCGCGCGGACTAGTGGTCAACGCCGGTAATTCAAACGCCTTCACGGGCAGCCGAGGACGCGCCGCGGTTGAGGCCATTGCCGCCCGGACGGCGGCCTATCTGGATTGTCAGCCATCCGATATACTGATGGCGTCCACCGGGGTCATCGGCGTACCCTTGCCGATCGATAAGGCAGAGGCCGGGCTGGACGCCGCCTTTGCTGCGCCACCGTGCACCTGGGAAGTCGCGGCGGAAACGATCATGACCACCGACACCTTTGCCAAAGCGGCCGTGACCACCGCCATTGTCGATGGGCGAACGATCCATCTGGTCGGTATTATCAAGGGATCGGGCATGATCGCCCCCGATATGGCGACGATGCTGGGGTTCATCTTTACCGACGCCGCGGTTGATTCCGCATTTCTGCAGAGCGCGCTGAGCGACGCCAACCGATCCAGCTTTTCCTGCATTACCGTCGACAGCGATACGTCAACCAGCGATACCGTCCTGGCATTTGCAACCGGCACGGCGGGCAATGCCGTGCTGGCTGGCGCCAATGATGCCGGCGCCGACGCGTTCCGGGCTGCGTTGGGTGATCTCTGCCTGCAGCTTGCCCATCTGGTCGTTCGTGATGGCGAAGGCGCGTCGAAATTTATCCGCATCGACGTCGACGGTGCCGACAGTGATGCCAGCGCGCATCGGATCGCGCTGTCGATTGCGAATTCGCCGTTGGTCAAGACGGCGATCGCCGGCGAAGACGCCAATTGGGGGCGCGTCGTCATGGCCGTCGGTAAGGCTGGCGAACCAGCCGACCGCGACCGGTTGTCGATCCGCTTCGGACAAACCCAGGTTGCCCGTAACGGTTTGGCCGTAGAGGGTTATGACGAAGCCCCCGTGGCGACGCATCTGCGGGGCCACGAAATCGACATTGGTGTCGATCTGGGGATCGGTTCAGGCCGCGCGACCGTTTGGACGTGCGACCTGACCCATGGCTATATCAGCATCAATGCCGATTATCGCAGCTGAGCGCGCCCGATGACGTCATCAATTGGGCGTTGATGTTGGTGGTGCCGGCGTGTCAGCAGGGGTCGCTGGCATCGCATCTGTGGCCGCCGGTCCAGCGTCAGATGTTGCGCCTGGCGCCGCAGCCGGTTCGCTACCGACTGGCACCAGCGTCACCGTAACCGGATTAGGCCGCAGATTGAGCATTGCACCGGTACTTGCATCGATACCAAGACCAATAACGCCCCCAAGTAGCGCATTCCCGGCCAAGCCACCGGCCGCACCGCCGCCCTTTACCTTGCCCTGCACATGGACCTCAGCGGGTTGATAGCCGTCCTTGATCACGCGCACGACAAAATCGCTCTTCCGGCTGACTTTCAACTTGCAGGGCGTCCGGCACCGCAGCCCATTCGACATTTCAACTTCTGCACCCGACGGATCCGAATTAACGTAAAATTGTTGTTTGGTCCCCCGGGTAATGGTGGCGCACGCCGATAGGCTGGCTACCGCCAAAATGACGGCGCCTGCTCGCAACAATGACATTGGATTTCCCCCGACTTAAAAACGCGCGCAATTTCCGCGCGCCTTTTTATGATCGGAAGATTGCTTAATTTCAATGATATATTTTTATTTTGGTGCCTTATCGTCCTAGCCGAGTGCACCCTCCAGCCAGGCTTTCAGCTGGCTCTTCGGGGCCGCGCGGCTGAACCGGGCAACTTCCTCGCCGCCCTTGAACAGAACCAGATTGGGGATCGTGCGGATACCGAACCGGGTTGCCGCTTCCGGCGCATCTTCCAGATCCGCCTTGGCGATCGTAACCTGGTCGGCCAGTTCGTCTGAAATTTCTTCAAGCGATGGGCCAATGACCTTGCACGGTCCGCACCATTCGGCCCAGAAATCAACCAGAACTGGCTTGTCGGCGTTGATTACATCGGCCTCGAAGCTTGCATCATCAATCTTTACGGTCGCCATGAGAATCTCCTCTGGACGCTAATCTAGGGCGCGCGGGACATGCACTCAACCCGGCGGGTCATAGCATTACTCACAGGCACCAAAGCGCTGCTTTGCGGCGCCAAGCGCATCCGCCGGCAGGTGGATCAGCAAAGGCTGCACGGTGTAGAGCAGCCATGCCTCAATCCGGCGATCGGGGAAAATGACAGCGAGCGCTTCGGCATAGGCGGCCATTTGCCGAAGATGCGTGATCGGCACGTCGTCGAGCGATGCCGGAGCGCGTCGGCCGGTCTTGAAATCGATAATCCGCACCGTCTCATGCGTGACCAGCAACCGGTCGACAGTGCCGGATATAACCTGCCCACCGTCAACAACGGCGGCAATCGGCGCTTCGGCAAGCGCATCCGGACCAAATAAATCGGCAAATCGCTCATCGTTGGTAACCCGCAACGTGCTTTCGATAATGTCGGCCCTTAGCGAGGCGTCGGCGACGCCCTGAGCACCCCTCAGCCAGCGATCCGCCGCGTCGCGGCGATCTTCGATCGCAACACCGGGTAATCGTTCTAACAGCGCATGGATCAACCTGCCGCGTTCGGCCGCCAATCGCATCGAGGGTGGTGGTGGCGGATCCGCAACATCATCAGATCCGATGGACGATGGTGCCAGTGGACGCGGCGGGCGCGCCTCTTGCGGGGCCGGGGTTTTTGCCCATTCGGGCAAAGGGCGTTCCCGAGTTGCCAATGTCGCCGTCGTAGTTTTGGGTTTGCCCGCTGAAGATGGGGACAGACCGTCAAACCGCCGCCTCTGGTCCCCATTATCCGCTACGCCGAGACGGGTGAGCGCCTGCGAAGCGAGTGCATGCCAGCTATTCTTTGGGGGAACGCCGGCTGCCCTTGGGCCGAGCGCACCCGTTATAATCAGGTGTTCCTCCGCCCGTGTTGCCGCGACATAGAATAATCGCCAGTGTTCAGCGAGTTCCCGGTCCCCGGCATCGTTCACCAGCTCGATAAACGGACCAACCAACTCTTCCTTGCGGGGGCGGAGAATAGGAAAGGCAGGCACGCGCCCGTCGGGCGACCAATTGAGCTGTGACCGTGGCGACCGATCGGGATCGGCTGTTGCATCGGCCAGAATAACAACAGGCGCCTGCAGTCCCTTTGCGCCGTGTGCGGTCATCACCCGAACTGCACCAGATGGTGACCCGGCATCGCGTTTGATGTCGACATCGCCGCGATCGAACCAGTCGAGAAATGCCTGCAGTGAAGGGGTCGCCAGCGTCTCAAACTGCAAGGCCGCGTTGAGCAGTTCATCGATCGGGTCGCGTGCTTCGGCCCCCAGTCGCAACAATAATCTGCGTCGACCGTCGATCGGTCCCGACAGAATTTCTTCGAGAAATTGGTACGGCGTGGCAATATCAGCCCGCGCTAGCATGGCCATCAACGGGGCCAGCCGGTCAGCAGACTGTTTGCCGCGCAAATGGCGCCACAGGCTCTGCCCTGCACGATTGACGGCCGCATCCATCAGGTCTTCCTGCGTCCACCCAAGCAAGGGAGAGACCAGCAAGCAGGCCAGCGACAGATCATCGTCGGGCTGAAGCACAAAACGAATGGCCGCCAGCAGATCCTGTACAGCTAACGGCGCATTCAAACGCAACCGATCGATGCCGGCGACCGGCACCTTTTCGACATAGAGTCTTGCAACTATCAGCGATGCCAGCTCGCCACGGCGCTTGACCAATATCATGATGTCATTTGCTTGGACTGCACGTCCCTTGCTGCCGAGTATCAGCGGACTGTCGGGGTTCAGCCAATCGCGCACCTGACACGCGATCCGGTTCGCGAGTTCGCGGGTCGCATCATCGACGGTGCCATCCTCGTCAACGTCGCTGCCTTCTGCCACAATTGGCGCCCACAACGTTACCGATCCGGGGCCCGGCACCTTGCTCGCATGCGCTTCATTGTCATTGATTGGGGTAAGACCGGGACCAGGCATCGACGCGATCGCCGCATCGACAAACTCAAGGATTGGCGCCGTCGACCGGAAGGAATGCGTCAGCGCCAGCCGGTGGAGCGGCGTGCCGGCGTCCGTCGCCGGATCATAGGCATCGCGGGCCAGCCGCGTGAAATGTTGTTCCGCGCGCGCAAAAAAAAGTGGGTTCGTGCCCTGAAAACCAAATATCGCCTGTTTGTAATCGCCGACGACGAACAGCGTGCGCGTGCGGTCACCGCGCGCACCGCTGCCGGCAAAAAACTCGCCAGCGAGCCTTTCGATAATGTCCCATTGCTCCCGATTGGTGTCCTGCGCCTCATCGACCAGAATGTGGTCAGTAACCTGATCCAGCTTGAAGTTGACCCAGTCACCGATCCCAGGCTGCGCCAGCAGCGCGACGGTGGCGCGGATCAGATCGTCGAAATCCACCGCGCCAAGCCGACGTTTCGCGCGTTGGTACACCGCTGCATAATCGCGTCCGGCTTCCAGAGCGGCCGCCAATACATCGCTAAATGCCGCGAGCCGGCGCTTGTTCAGCAATGCCGTGCCTAACGCGATAACTTGGTCCGAAAGAATATCGTATTCCGGTTCGATAGCGAGCAACTTATCGTTGATCTTGCGCTTCGCCCCCGACTTGATCAGTACCACAAACAGCAGATCGTTTAACATGGCGGCACGCGTTTGCGGGCTTGACGCCAGCCATCGGTCGACCGTTTCTGCCGCGTCCAGTCCGGTCTTGGTGCCCCATCGCCGATTTGCTGCGCCAATGGCGCATACCGCCGTCGTATCAAACGCGGCATCCATGCACGCCGCAGCGATCAATTCTTCAATCTCTCCCGAACCCAAGCCAACTGCGCCGCGCAGATACGCTTTGACCCCGCTGGGCAGCGCGGCCATCCCGTCGGGCTTACGCGCGCACGCCTTCAGGAATTCTTCCGCCCCACCCTCTCCCAGCCGCTTGCTCAAGTCGGCGATCGCGTCGATCAGCCCCTGCCGCCCCTCGCGCTCGGCATCGACCAGCATTTCCGCCATGGCTTCGCGCGCCAGCAACGCTTCCTCGCGTGCTTCCAGGGGCCGAAATCCGGGGACCAAACCCGCTTCGAGCGGAAATCCGGCAAGGAGCGATTGGCAAAAGCCGTGGATCGTTTGGATGCGAATACCGCCCCCTGGCGCATCCAGCACCCGCGCGAACAGCGTCCGCGCGCGCTGGATCATGCCCGGCGCCTGCCAATTCTCCCCCAGCGCCGCCAGGTCTTTGCGCAAGTCAAGTTCGGGCATCCGTACCCAGGCGGCGAGCCGCTCATTGATCCGACCGGCCATTTCTGATGCGCCAGCCTTGGTGAAGGTCAGACACAGGATCGCCCCCGGCTCCGTCCCGCCCAGCAGCAATCGATAAACCCGCGCGGCGAGCACCTGCGTCTTGCCGGTCCCCGCCGACGCCGAAAGCCATATATGCGCACCAGGCCCACTCGCCCGTGCCTGTTCCCCAAGAAGCGTGGGGAGAATTTTGATTTGCCCCTCGCTCATTGGCCAGACCATTCGTCACGTCGCATGAGCTGGTCATAGTCGGTAAAGGGCGCATATTCAGGGTGCTTTTTGGCGAGAAAGGGTTCGCTGCCCGTCAACCAGAGGTTGGCCGACGTGGTGAACTGGTCAGCCGATCGTGCAATGAAATCTTCGGTTCTGATCTTGTCACGCGCGCCTTCTGGATCGACCGGGCTCGATCGCGAACCGAACGCGTCGCCGTGTTTGGCCAGTGACCAATATTCAAATGCGCCTACCTCGCCAACATTACCGTCAAAGCCCACTTGTTCGGCGAGCAATCCCAACAGGCCAAGCTGCATGCTGAAACCGTCGCGGACGGCCTTTGCCGAAGGCGCCTTGCCCGTCTTGTAGTCGACGACCGCCAGCCGACCATCGGCCAATCGATCAAGCCGGTCTACCCGGCCGTCCAGTTTTACATCGGCAATCGTCATCACTGCCTTTTGCTCAACCGACAAGATCCGCCGACCGGCCGCAGCATCAATCGCCACCTGATCGGCGATCCACGCGATCGCCTCGACAAGGCGTGGCTGCCACAGGGCCCGCAACATCGGATGGATGTGCTCGGCCGCCAGCATCTTCAGCGTTCGTGCCATCAACGCACTGGGATCAAGCGCGTCATGTTCTGCCCATGCCTGCAGGATCGCGTGTACTTCTGTCCCCCGCCATGCTGGCCCCGGATCAGCATCGACCGGCTCCAGTCGGATCAAGCGCAACACCCGCCGCGCATAGAAGGCATAGGGATCGGACTTCAGCCGATCGACTTCGGTCACAGAAATGTTGCGGGGTCGAAGCTCCTGAGGAGGCGAAGGCGCCGGACGCGCGGCTGGCTGATGCCGACCGGGATCATCAATTCGTTGCGACCAATCGACATAATCGTAAGCGCGTCCAATGCCCCGATCCAGCATCGCTTCCAACCGTAACCAGAAGCGCGAGGCGATCGTCGGCGCGGTTGCATCACGCTGCGCCCGGGTCAGCAATACCGAAGGAGCACCCAACGCATTGGCAAAATCATGCGCTGCCAAGCCAACGCGTCGCTCAAGCCCGGGCAGCCCGAGCTCGCTCCGGATTCGGGGCGCTAGCCAGGGGTCGGGGGCCGGCTGCCCCGGCCAGACACTCTCATTCAGACCGCCGAGGATCATGAGGTCGGCATTTTGCAGGCGTGCTTCGATCGGTCCATAAATGGCAATACGGGGATGGCCGCCCTGCGGTGGACGAATTGCCACGTCATCCATTAGCATGCGCAACATCCCGGCCAGCACGCGCGGTTCAACCGTTGCCGGTCCATCGATGGCGGCCAGTTCGAGTTCAGCAAGCAAATCGGCCGCCGCCCGACCGGCCGATCCGCTCCATGGCGCGTCCCCGCCCAGACCCGTTACGACATCACGAAGCACGCCGAGCAGCACCGAAAGTGGCTGCGGGCCTCGCTCAAATGCCAGCTCCAGCGGTGCGAGCATTGATCGGGCAGCCGGCCACCACGGCGCGGCCCGGGCGCGGATGTCGGCGTCGCGACCGCTGCGATCGGCCAGATAATGATCAATGCCATCTAGCCCGGCGGCCGGTCGCGGACCGCGTAACGCAAGATCAAGCGCACGGACCCCCTCCAGCCACGCCAGCCGTTCTTCGCCAAAGCGAACCAACGGATGCTTCAATACCGCAAGAAGTGGCAGTGGAGCAAAGCGTTGAGCAGCCGCGTCCGCCAACTCGATCAGCAATGTTCCCGACGGCAAGATCGACAAGGGGCGGCCGGCAGAATCGTCGACGACGATCCCCCAACGCGCGCAATGCGCCGCAACGCGCCGCGCAAGGGCGCGATCCGGTGTTACCAGCGCAGCCGTCTTTCCCTCTGTTTCAAGCGCTTCGCGCAGCGCAAGCGCGATCGCTTGCGCCTCGGCAGCCGGGTTGGCCAGTTCGACTGCCTGCACATCGCTCAGCCGCCTTTCGGCAGCGGGCAGGCTTGTCCATTTACTGGTGAATTCGGCGGGCGCCATGGCATGGCCGATCGCCCTGCTCCGTGCCGCAGCCGAATCGTGCCCGCCGCTGTCGCGCCAAAGCGCGAACTCGCGGCGGTTAACCCCCATCCGGTCCAGCAGCACCTTCAACTGAAATTGCGGGTGAGATTCGATCGAGCGCTGCCGCAATCCGGTCGTCGGATCGGCCTTGTGCGGGCCAATCGCTTGCCACTCGGTCTCCGCCATATCAATCGCCAGCCCAGGGAGGACGACCAACCCGCCGGGCAGTTCCGCTACACAGCGTAACAACCTTGCAATCGCCGGCGCCGCCGTTGTGATACCCGCGGCACACACGAACCCTAAAGGCGCGGATCGCTTCCAGCGCCCGGCAAGTCGATTGAGCAAGGCCGTTCGCCTTGTTGCCAGATCAATCATCCCGCGTGCCGCCAATTCGCGCGGCCATTGATCAAGGATCAGCGAAAACTGGTGCAGTGATATTTCCCAATGACGATTAAGCGCTTCGGTCAGCTCAATCCTGCGCAACGCAGTGGGGTCGATCTCTTCGACCAAAAGCTGGTCGAGCGTCGCGCCCAAATCTCCGGCGAGGCGAACAGCTTCCGCCGCGTCGACGGGGTGACCGTCTGCCGCGCGCGCGTCTCCGACAAGCCGAGCCAAAATCATGCGACGGGCAAGTGGCGCGATTGCCGGCGGGACCGGATCGACATCGTCAACCGGATCAAGGGCGGCACCAATGGCCTCGTCGATCCCGGGATCGCCAACGACGACAAGGCGCGGCAATAGCAGACCATTGGCACTGGCGCGCACGAACGCGTCGGTAATGGTTCGTTTGGCGCGATTATTTGGCACAAGGACAAGGCCACGCGCCAATTGCAGCGGATCGCCCCCGAATTGGCGCAGCAGCCCCGCGACAAGCGAGTCCGCAAATGACCGGTGCGGCGGAATGGTGAACAGACCAAGGCGGCCTTGGTCAGCCATCGGCCATCATATGCTCCGCAACTGCGATGGCGCCCGGTGTGCCGACATCGAACCACAGCCCCTGATGGACGAGCCCAAAAGCGCGTCCCCCAGCGATTGCCCGGTCCCAAAAGATATTGGTTGAAAACGCGCCTTCGGGCCAATCCGCGATCAACCGTGGTGAGAGGATTTGAACGCCGGTCCAGACGAATGGCGCAAGCCGGCCGGGTTTGCGGCGACCGGTAATGCGCCCGTCAGCGTCGAGGTGAAAATCGCCCTGCCCGGCATGACAATGTGCCCGTGCCAGCGGCACCATCAACAGCAACGCATCCATCGCGCTATCGTCCCAGCGTGCCGACAGTAATTTGATGCTGTCCATCGGCCCGTCAATCCACAGATTGTCGCTATTGACCGAGATAAAGGGCTTGTCGCCCAGCAGCGCCCGGGCCTGTACAAGCCCACCGCCGGTTTCCATCAGCTGTTTGCGTTCATCCGAAATGACGATGTCGATACCCCGCGCATGGGACTTCAAATGCGCTTCCAGCGCGTCTGCGAGGTAATGAACATTCACGACCGCGCGCTTTACGCCCGCCGCGCGTAGGCGATCCAGCGCATGATCGAGCAATGCCCGACCTGCGACCTCGACCAGCGGTTTGGGACGTGTTGCCGTCAACGGGCGCATCCGCTTGCCTAGCCCGGCCGCCATGACCATCGCGGTTTCGGGAACCGCGACGCCCGGATCGGGCCGGATCGTCAACGTGCGCTTGAGGGTCATCTGCCAGCAATTGCCATCGGATCGCCCCGTTTGCTCGATGGAATGTTCGTCGCAAACCAGCCGGCAACCGGTTCAAGCGCGGGAAGCGCCAGATCTTGTTCGAGATAGCGCCAGACCCGTGGACACAGGGCAGGATAACGCGATTTGCCGTCGCGCTTCCAAAGTCGCGTGAAGATCCCGACAATCTTCGCATTCCGCTGTGCGCCAAGCACATGATAGGCGGCATCAAAGTCATCACCCGCCCCCGTAGCGGCCTTGTAGCGCGCCAGCATCTGGGTCTCGATCGCCGGTTCAACATCGCGCCGCGCATCCTGCAACAGCGATACAAGGTCATAGGCGGGATGTCCTGCCAGCGCGTCCTGAAAATCCAGCAAACCCAATGAACCATCCGCCTTCAGCATGATGTTTTCGGCATGATAGTCGCGCAACACAGTGACGGGCGCCGCGGTCATCACGGTGTCAAGAACAGCGTCCCACGCCGCAACATACCCGGCCAGATCAACGTCCAGACCGACAGCCGGGCAATACCATTCGGTCAGCAACCCGGCTTCGCGGTGCAGTTCCTGCCGATCATAAGCGCGCAGATCGCCGGGTTGATGACGGTGCAGTGCCACCAGAATATCAACCGCCTCGGCGTATAGTTGTTCGGTCCGATGCGGGGCGGCATCAATCGTTTCGCGCATCCTTGCATCGCCGAAATCCTCGATCAGTAACAACCCCTTGTCCAGATCAACCGCAAGCAGCGCCGGCGCCGCAAAACCATGATCGCTTAGCCAGCGCGCGATACCAATAAAGGGGCGTGGGTCTTCGTGGGGCGGTGGTGCGTCCATCAACACCGCTTGCCGGGATCCATCGACTACGCGGAAATAGCGCCGGAACGAAGCATCTCCCGCCAACGGCACAATGACTGCGTCGGTCCAGCCATTCGAATCAAGAAAATCGCGCGCTGTGACGGGGGGGATCATTGAAGCGGCCATCGTGCCTTCCATGCCGTTGGGACTTGTGCTGTCAAGGATCGACCACCGTCATTGTCGATTGAAAGCGATAATAACAGGGCATCGGGCCAGTAATTACCCCCTGCCCGCTCTGGCCACTCGACGACGAGCACGGCGTCTGCAGCGTCATCAATCCCCAATTCCTCCATCTCCGCGCGATCATCAATGCGGTACAGATCGACATGGAGCACCGGGATGCGCGTTTCCGGCCGATCATAGGGTTGCACAATTGCAAAGCTCGGCGATGGCGCTTCCTCCTGAAGTCCCAGACCCTGGAGCAACCCGCGCGCCAGGCTGGTCTTGCCACTGCCCAGCCCCCCGGTCAGGGCGATCACGTCGCCCGGCTTCACAACCGACGCGAGCCGCAAGCCCAACGCATGGGTATCCGCAGGTGTTGCCAGTCGGATGACGGTCATCGGCGTGGGAGCTTGACCGTAATCAACGTGCCCTGACCCGCTTCGGAGACCAGCTCGATGGTCCCACCGTGCACCTCGACAAATTGTTTGGCGAGCGGCAAGCCGAGACCGAGTGCCCTTTCCCCATTGCGGGTATTGCCCGGCTCGGCAAACCGATCAAAAGCGCGGGCGATCGCTTTCTCGCTCATGCCACGGCCATTGTCCGATACAATCACGCGGGCATGCGCCGCCGTCCCGTCGCTGTGCAGCAAGATCCTGCCGCCATCTGGCGTGCCCGAAACCGCATGGCGCAACAGATTTTCGATGGTTTGCGTCAGACGGCGCGCGTCGCCGCTGATTGTGCCGGTCGATGGGAGAATATCGATCGCAAAATCGATTCGCTTGCGCTCGATCTGCGCGCGCACCTTGTTGGCAGCGTCGCGCGCAACACGCTCAAGATCAACATCGAACCGTTCGAGTTCGGGACCATCGTCCCTGCCCAGCGTCAGATCGAGCACGTCATCGACCAGTCCGCCCAAACGCCCGACCGATTCGACGATGGCATCGACATAATCATTCGCGGTCGGCGGAAGCTCGCCCGCATAGCCACCTTTGAGCATTTCCGCGAAGCCGCTGATCGACGTTAGCGGCGTCCGCAATTCATAGCTCATATTGGCGACAAAAGCCGTTTTCACACGGTCAGCTGCCTCCAGCGCTTCGTTGCGATCGCGCAAGGCGCGCTCGATCCGTCGGCTGTCGGAAATATCGAGCATCGTAAACAACGCATTGCCATCGGGCAGCGGCACGGCGGCAAATTCGAAATGGCGCCCGTCCGCCATGCCAACCCGACCACCCCGTTGCTGGCGCTCGACAGTCGCCGATCGAACAAGTTCCGTGATAAGAACGGCTTGCGACGGTGTGGCGAGCTTTTCCTCCGCCGCCTTCGCCAGCGCATCGACGCGCGGGTGATCTGCCAGAAAACTCTCTTCGAAGCCCCAGACCGCCCGGAAACGATTATTCCACAATTGCAGCCTGCCATCTGCGGCAAATACCCCCAGCGCCTCAAATAGATTGTCGAATGTCGCTGTCCGGACGCGGAGCAGCGTGTCGCGGGCGCTTGCGAGCTGAACCTGTTCGGTGCGATCCTCAAAAATCAGCAACAACCCGCCATCGGGCAATGGCTGGGCAACGACGCGCAGGTGCACGCCGCCGGGCAAGTGCCAATTTTCCTCGATCTGGCTATCTGCAGCGACAAACCAATCGCGCCGCTCTGCCTTCCAGCCCGGAAAATCACGCACCTCGGGGAGCCGATTCGCCTCGCGCATCCGTTCGAGCACGCGATCAAATTCCGGGCGATCGGCAAGCCACTCGCTGCGCATGGCGAACAGCCGCTGAAACGGCTGGTTGCAGAACACCAAGCTGCGATCGGCAGCGAACTGCACGACGCCGGCGGACAGTCGATCGAGCATGGCACGCTGCGCCTCGGCAAAGCGTTTGATCCCCGACCGCGCCTGCTCCAGATCTTCGATGTCGACGGCAAAGCCGGCGACACCCCCAGTCGGCAGCGGCACGTCGAAAACCCGCAGCATGCGCCGCTGGCCGAGGATGGTTGCCGGCATCGCCTGCATCTGGGGTTTGCCCGAATCGCGGGCGACCACGGCACTGGCCAGTGGCCCACCAATCCCTGAACCCTCAACGAGTTCCAGGCCGCGACTGACGACTTCTTCGGCGTTTTGGCCCTCGACCGCATCGACATAGGCCGAATTGACCATCATCAGACGCAGGTCCGGCCCACGGTACCACATCGGCAAAGGAGCAGCCTCAATCAGCCCGGTCAGCGCGTCAAATGCCGCCCGAACGCGGGCGCCTTCGTCGGCGAGCCGACCAATCTCAATCTGGCTCTCGGTAGAATCATAGACCCACAACACGATGCCGCCCGCCGCCTTCAGGTCTCGCGGGGCCCGTTGCCCACGGATTATCAGGCTTCGCGACGACCCTTGCGGCCGGACGGCCCGCTTAAATGGTCGCCCCGATTTCTGCGCCGCTGCAATATCGTCAGCGATACCCTGAAAATCCGCCTCGGTAAGCCCCGACGACCCATTCGCGAGCTCGGGCAGGAACTTGGGTACGACCGGAAGGCCAAGCCAATCTGAAAATCGTTCCGGCGCCTCCACTCTGCCATCGGCCCGGACAACCACGGCAAACATCGGGGCACTGGCAAGTAATGCCTCCAGGCGAGCAGCGTCATCCAGCGATGCCTGTGCTTCGCGCCTGAGGCGAAGACCGGCGAACAACGCCAGGGACGCGCCGACCACCAAGATGGCGAGCGCCACACCAATCAAAACCACCGAAATCGTTGCCGTGCCGATCATTATCGCCGCTGATAGCCGTGCTCAGGCGGGATTCCCAATGCTTCCTGCAGCCCCGATGGCAAACTATGCTCAACAAGCGTTCAGAAATGACGCCGCCCGATGCTGAAGCTGGACAGCTCACGCGTCGGTGTCGTCCGATTGCCGGGCAGACAACCTCACCGTGTTTGGTGCTCGCAACGAAAAGAGACGGGGGAACAAGGTCCCCCGTCATTGTGCCATGTCGCGGTTATTAGAAGTGAACCGAAGCACCAACGCGAATATAGGTTCCAAGAATACCCTGAAAATAGGTCGAGAAGCCACCACTTGCGGGGAATGTGGCCGGTGGTTTCACATTGAACAAATTATCCACATCTGCGTGGATTGAGAAATTCTTGCCGATATCCTGCGCAACCGACAAGTTCACAAATGTGAACGAGCCAACCACCGGAACCGAATAGAAATCGAGTGGAGAATTCGGATCAACCAGCGCTTTGCCAATATAGTTGAATTGCAACTGGCCAAAAAACCCGCGATTATCATAGCGTACCGTTCCGACACCCTTGTGACGCGAATACCCAACCGAGGTGCTCGTCAGCGTTGGTGCCGAACCGTCCGTCACCTGCGTCGAGAGAGTATCGAGATATTGATAACTGATCCCGAAACCTAAATGACTGCCCTTCCCGAGAAAATCGGTGCTGGTACGGTACTTCATTTCCACCACGATGCCCTTGTAGCGAAGCTGGTTGGAATTGAAGTAACTGGAGCCAACACTGTTCAACTGCCCAAAGTTGGAGTTGAAGTTCGCTGATGTTGGATCATTAGACCCGGTAAGATCACGCGACAACAAAGCGCAGAATGGATTGTTGGGGTAATTGGTCGAATCGTAGCAAGCGGAAACGACCTGGTTGTTCGAGAACTGGCTGATCGAATCCTTCAATGTGATGTCAATATAATCGATCGTCGCGCTCAATCCCGGAATGAACCGCGGCGTCAACACAGTACCAACGGTGAAACTGTTCGCCTTTTCGTTGGTCAAATCGGTGTTGCCAAACGTGAATGTCTGGATCGACCGCTGATCGGACAAAGACGTGAAGTTGGCCGGAACGCCGGCGGCTGCGCAATTTGCCCGGCGCGTTGCAGGGTCAGGTCCATTATTGACAAAGTTCTGATCGCACACATCGGTCGCAAAGCCAAAGGCACTTGATCGTGGATTGAAGGCCTCCGTGATGGATGGCGCCCGGACGGCACGCGTGAACGCCGCCCGGAATGTTATGTCGCTGATCGGCGCATAGCGACCCTGCACCGTGTACGTCGCATCGCCGCCAGCCTGCGAATTCCAGATGTAACGCCCGGCCGATTGGATCGACAATTCGTGCACAAACGGGATATTATTCGAAGGTGAAATAATCTGCGCGTTCAGCTCACCAAAAATCTCGTTGGTAAAATACTTGCCGAAGACCGGATCGATCGGCACCGACCGGCCATAGCTGCCACGCTGCGACGAATCACCTGTGCCGGTCCCAAAGTAGAAAGCGCCCGGATCGAAGCTCGAATCTTCAGCGCGATGTTCATATCCCAATGCAAAGGCAAGATTGCCGCCCGGCAACGCGACGAGGGGTCCCGACACCGACACCACAGCATCATACTGGTTGTTGACGTTCTTGGGGGTTGCGATGGTGGTGATGTAATTCCTTGCCGCCTGCGAGACTTGGCCGCCGAACAGGTTTAACGGGGCGCAGGTCGAACTCAATGTTGCAATCGGGGAATTGGTGAAGCCGGGACGACAAACGATCGTGCCGCTCGCATCAGTGACCGCATCAAGCGCATTTCGGAAGTTAATCTCATTCAATTCCGGGTTCCGGCTGGTGACCCGCGACTGCCCATAATTGAAAAAGGCCTCAAAATGCCAATCCTTGTCCTTGAGGATATGGAGCGTTCCGTCAGCGCCCCCGACAAAGCGGATAATCTGCGACTTGCCAGTCGAAACGCCCGACGACAAATCAACGTTGGCCCGACCGAGATAAAAGTAATCCTGGGTAATGCCGTTCAGCGCCGGATCACCAAACGGGTTGTTCTGATCACTCAGCGGGTTGTTGGTGATGGCGTCTTGTATCGCCGCGCGATTGGCCGGGGTCAGGAACGGGTTGCTGAGCGGGATAATGAGGTTTCCGTCTCGGGTTCCCGCGGCCCCAAACAAGCCCACATTATAGGCTGGCTGGGATGCAAGATTGCGCCCCTGGCTGACGCTGTACCAGGCTTCCCCAAACAGCCGGATGTTGTCCGTCAGATCATAGGACAACTGAGCATTCAAACTGTAGCGCTTAATGTCGGTAAGCAGGTTCTCGACGCTCGTGAGCGAATAGGCATTGCCGCCGCTCGTGAACACGTTGAAGCTTTCGTCCCGTCCGACGGTATTTCCGAAATCGATCGGGATCAGCGACCCGTCCTGACCAAAACGCAACTGCTGTCCGCCGGAATTTGTAACCCCGAAATTGAGCGTAGGATCGCCAAACAACAAATTAGCCTGTTGCGGGCTAAGCGGAAAGTCGAGGCCGACATTGGCGCCACCAACAACCGGGGTGCCGAATGGGTCGACAGATGGAACCCGGAAGTCCTTGTAGATAACCTGAACACGCGAACCGTTAGCGGCAAACAGGCCGTCCCGATTGGTCGCAAATCGATCGTCGGACGCGGTCACCGCGCGATCGGTAAACAAGAGACCCTTGGACTCGTCATATTCGCCCGCGATCGTAATGTTGCCGCGCCCGCCGGCAAAATTCTTGCCCGCTAGCAACCGGAACCGATAGTCCGGCGCATCTCCCTTGGCGGAAACACCCGACTGCGCGTCGAGATCAAAGCCCTCAAAATTCCGCTTCAGAATGATATTGACCGTACCAGCGACCGCATCCGATCCATAAATTGGGGCACCAATGGCGGCTACTGTTTCTACGCGGTCGATCAGTTTGGTTGGAATGACGTTGAGATCGACCTGGTTGCCGCCCGAACCGGTCGGTCCGAAGATCGAGGACGTGTTCGATGACACAAAACGGCGGCCATTAACGAGGGTCAGCGTCCGCTGTGATCCCAGGCCAAGGAAGTTGACGAAGCTCTGACCCGCACCGAACGCAGACTGGTTGAAGCCGACGGGAGATGCCCCGGGCACACCAAAGGTCGGCAGTTCATTCAGCGCCTGCGCTACCGTCTGAAAGCCGCGCGCATCAAGATCCTGTGAGGTCACCACCTGCAGCGGCGACGACGTATCCGTCCCCCGCTGTGCGATGCGCGACCCGGTGACAATGATATCCTTACCGTCGGCAGCATCGGGTGACGATGCAGGAAGTTCATCGTCCAATGCCACATTCTGGACGCTGCCGGCAGCTGTCACGGTCTGCGCCTGCGCGGAATAACTCGCCAATGCCAGCGCGGCGCCGGAAACGCCAATCGCCAGGCGATCGGCGACCCGCCGAATAGGTCCAGTTCGCATTTTCGTCCCCTTTTACCCTGTCGAGCAATTTATTGCTCGTTTGTTGCCTCCTTGCTGGATTGTTACAGGGAACGGAATTGTGAAATTAGGGACTTGTACTGCATGTGGCATTATTGCCACATGCAAAGCGCGCCACGACCAGCCGGCTGGTCGTGGCGCGAAGCAACAATCTTTGATGATCGGTGATGAAATCAGTAGCGGTAATGGTCCGGCTTGAACGGGCCTTCGACCGGCACTCCGATATAATCGGCCTGCTTTTTCGTCAGCTGCGTCATCTTGACGCCCAGCTTTTCCAGATGGAGCGCCGCGACCTTTTCGTCCAGATGCTTGGGCAGGACGTACACGTCGTTCTTATACTGTGCAGGATTGGTGAAGAGTTCGATCTGGGCCAGCGTCTGATTGGTAAAGCTTGCCGACATCACGAACGATGGATGGCCGGTGGCGTTGCCCAGATTGACCAATCGGCCCTTCGACAGGATGATGATCTGCTTGCCATCCGGGAACTCGACCAGATCAACCTGCGGCTTCACTTCGGTCCACTTATAGTTCGACAGGGCCGAAATCTGGATTTCGCTGTCGAAATGGCCAATGTTGCACACGATCGCCATGTTCTTCATGTTCTTCATGTGATCGGCGGTGATGACGTCGGCATTGCCGGTCGCGGTCACAAAAATGTCCGAGCGGGTCACCGCCTCTTCCATCGTGACGACTTCAAAGCCTTCCATCGCCGCCTGCAACGCACAGATCGGATCGATTTCGGTTACCAGCACCCGCGCGCCGCCATTGCGCAGCGACTGGGCCGATCCCTTGCCAACATCACCAAAGCCCGCGACGGTTGCCACCTTGCCCGCCAGCATCACATCGGTGCCACGGCGGATCGCATCGACCAGCGATTCCTTGCAGCCGTAAAGATTGTCGAATTTCGACTTGGTGACGCTGTCATTGACGTTGATGGCGGGAAAGGGCAGCTCGCCCTTCTTGGCAATGGCATAGAGGCGGTGCACGCCCGTCGTGGTCTCTTCCGATACGCCTTTGATGTTCTTGACGCTCTCGGTCAGATACCCCGGCTTTTTAGCGATGAATTCCTTCACCGCGCGCTGCATTTCCACTTCTTCCTCATTCTCGGGCTCGGGGAAGGAATGGCCGGCTTCGAGCTTGGCGCCCCACAGCGCAAACATCGTTGCGTCGCCGCCATCGTCGAGGATCATGTTGGCGGTTTCATCTCCCCAGTCGAAGATCGACCCGACATAATCCCAATAATCGGCCAGGCTCTCGCCCTTGATCGCAAATACCGGCACGCCCGATGCCGCGATGGCAGCTGCGGCATGGTCCTGCGTCGAAAAGATATTGCAGGTCGCCCAACGAACCTTGGCACCCAGCGCCGTCAGCGTTTCGATCAGCACCGCGGTCTGGATCGTCATGTGCAGCGATCCGGTGATGCGGGCGCCCTTCAACGGCTGCGAGGCACCAAATTCGTCGCGCAGCGCCATCAGGCCGGGCATTTCGGTTTCGGCGATGTTGATTTCCTTGCGGCCGAAATCGGCAAGGCTGATGTCAGCGACGACATAATCGCGTTCAAGAACGTTGGTGGCCACGTCGGGATCTCCTGAGGATGAAAGGCACTGGACCAGGCAGCTCTACCCGGCACCGTTATGAGCGCCCATAGCCCGTCGAACCGACCAGATCAAATATAAAGATGTCTTTATATGACGACTATTGCCGGGTCAGGCCGTGCCGCAGACGTTTGACAAAAGTCGGGGATCAACGCCCGCGCGTTGAAAGCCCTCGGTCCATCGGCGATCTGACGGCGTATCGAAGATCAACGACGGATTGCCCGGGATGCTGAACCAGCCATGCCGCGTAAGTTCTTCGTCGAGCTGGCCTGCACCCCAACCCGCATACCCCAGCGCGATCACAAATTTGCGCGGCCCCCGGCCTTCGGCAATCGCCCGCAGGATATCGATGGATCCCGACAGCGACCACCGTCCCGCGACATCAATCGTCCCTTGTCCGCCCCAATCATTGCTGTGAAGGACAAAGCCCCTGCCCGGTTCTACCGGGCCGCCAAGAACAATGGGCGAATCGGGCGCGCAACCCACATCGATTTCAAATTGCTCCAAAAGCTCATGCAGACCCAGATCGTCGATCTGCTCGCCAATCCCAATACCCATCGCACCGTGCGCATCATGGGCGCACATGGCGATGATCGCATGGTCAAACCGAGGGTCGCCGATGCCGGGCATCGCGAGCAGGAATTGCCCCGACAGAAAGACTTCGCCTGCCATGGCACCATCCTACCCCCACGCCTGCGCCAGGTCCAATCATCCTTGCGGTTTGGCGTCTCGGCCCATCGCATAAAAGACGCGCGGACGATTTTGAATATCCCCGCTTCAAACCCGATCGATCCGCCCCTAGATGAAGCCAAGATTTTCATAAGGAAAGGACGCATCATGACGATCAAAGTTGGCGACAAGCTGCCCACGACGATGTTCACCAAGGCAACCGACCACGGCCCCGAAGCCGTCGACAGCGACAGCTATTTCAAGGGGCGCAAGGTTGCACTCTTTTCGGTACCTGGCGCCTTTACGCCAACTTGTTCGGCCAAGCATCTGCCCGGTTATCTTGAACAAGCGGCCGCCCTTAAGGCCAAGGGCGTCGACGAAATCGCCTGCACCGCCGTCAATGACGCGTTTGTGCTCGGCGCCTGGAGCAAGATGAACAACGCCGGCGATACGGTGACGATGCTCGGCGACGGCAATGCAGCCTTTGCCGAAGCCGTCGGCCTGACGATGGATGGCAGCAAATTTGGCATGGGCACGCGCGGGCAGCGCTTTTCGATGGTGGTCGATGATGGCATCGTCACCCAGCTCAATGTCGAGGCACCGGGCGAATTCAAGGTCAGCTCGGCCGAGCACATGCTCGAACAGCTATAAGGAGCCTGCCGGGCGTCCAACCGTGCAACCCGGACGCCCGGCCAGCCGTTGACGCTTGGTGCTGGAAAGGAGCCCAAGCCATGACCGACCTTGATACGCCCGTTACCCGCCCCATTGTCGAACCCGTTGCCGTACCATTTAACGGCGCCGCTGACGCCATTCACGATCATGTCCGCCGTTTGGAAGATCAGTTGCCGACATCAGCTGATATCAAAGCACTGCGCGATCAGGCACAATCAGTGTTCACGGATACTGTGGCGGCGACAGTTTCCCTGATTCGGCAATACCCGCTTGTCGCAACCGCCATTGTCAGCGGCGTGACCGCAGGTGCGGTTTATGGCATGTCCAAAAGGAATCCCAAAATAGGCGCCGCGGATCGCGCGTAATCGGCCTGCAATAGCCGGTTCGATGGCGGATGGTTTTTATGCCCCGGGCGCCCTTCGTCTTGTCAGCGTAACGAGGCTCGACTAGCTCGGGAACATGACCTCAACATGTCCCGCCGCTGCGGCAATCGTTGCCGATCTCGACCGCCTCTACACCGCTTCGGTGGAACGCCTGCGTTCTGCGCTGATCGCCTATCTGAACGACGGCACGGTGCCCGATCCCATCATGCGGGCCAGCGGTGCTTTTGCCTATCCCGAAATCAGGCTGACCTATCATGGCGGCGATGATCGCCCCACCCCGCTGCGATCGTTCGGCCGCCTGGTGTCGCCCGGTGAGTATCGCATCAGCGTCACCAAGCCGGGCCAGTTTGCCGGTTATCTGACCGAGCAACTCGGCTTGTTGATCGAGGACTATGACGTCCATGTTCAGGCTGTTCCGGGCAATCAGGAAATACCCTTTCCCTATGTTCTGGATGCCGGTGCCGCGCTGAGCCTCGATGAGGTATCGGCGTCGGAATTGGCACGGCATTTTCCGGCAACCGAACTGGCATATATTGGCGATGAAGCTGCAGATGGTCTGCTGGATGCGACCGACAGCCATCGTCCACTGGCGTTGTTCGATGCGCTGCGTACCGACTTCAGCCTGGCCCGGCTGCGCCACTATACCGGCACGCCACCCGAACATGTGCAGCGTTACGTGCTGTTCACCAATTATCACCGCTATGTTGATGAATTTGTCCGCTGGGCGGCATCCCAGCTTGACCCGGACGCGGACGGAAATCCAAGCCGCTTTACGGCGCTGTCGGGTGCGGGCGGCGTGTTGTTCAAATCCGGCGACGATATCGAGGCAGTGCTGGCCGATACCAGCGCATGGCGGCGCCACCAGATGCCCGCCTATCACCTGATGGCCGATGATCGCACCGGGATTACCCTTGTCAATATCGGCGTCGGTCCGTCCAATGCCAAAACGATCTGCGATCATCTGGCCGTCGTCCGGCCCGAAGCCTGGCTGATGATTGGCCATTGCGGCGGCCTGCGCCCCAGTCAGCGGATTGGCGATTATGTGTTGGCGCATGCCTATTTGCGGGACGACCATGTCCTGGACGATGTTTTACCGCCCGAGATTCCGGTTCCGGCAATCGCAGAGGTTCAACAAGCGCTGGCGCGCGCCGCGCAGACGGTATCGGGCCAGTCGGGCGACGAATTGAAGCGGCGATTGCGCACGGGCACGATTGTAACGACCGACGACCGCAATTGGGAATTGCGCTATTCAAAATCAGCGCTGCGCTTTTCGCTCAGCCGCGCGGTGGGCATCGATATGGAATCCGCAACGATTGCGGCTCAAGGCTATCGCTTCCGCGTGCCCTATGGAACGCTGCTGTGTGTTTCCGACAAGCCGCTCCACGGTGAACTCAAGTTGCCCGGCCAGGCCAATCGGTTTTACGAGCGGGCAATCGCCGAACATATGAAGATTGGTATCGAAACCTGCGAAGAGCTTCGCCGCGAAGGTGCCAAGCTGCACAGCAGAAAATTGCGCGCGTTCAACGAACCGCCGTTTCGGTGATCCGGTACATATCGGCGGTCTGAACGGGACTGCGGCTATGCCTTGGGAGGATCGGCAATCATGGCGGTAAAATTCGCTTCGGCCGCTAGCTGTCCATCGATCAACGCGCGCCCGGCGAATTTGCAGACACTGGTGCGTTTCTGCAAAAATTCGACTTCCAATCGCAACAAGCAGCCGGGCTCGACCGGCTTGCGGAACTTGGCGCCCTCAATTGCCATGAAATAGACCAGCTTGCCGGTGCCCGCGAGGCCCAATGATTCAACCGCCAACACACCGGCTGCCTGCGCCAGCGCCTCGACGATCAAGACGCCGGGCATGATCGGGCGGCCCGGAAAATGGCCCTGAAAAAAGCCCTCATTGATCGTCACGGCTTTAATGGCCGCGATCGACCGGTCGAGGACGAGCTCCTCGACACGGTCGACCAACAGCATCGGATACCGATGCGGCAGCGCCGCCATCACGCGCCCGATATCGAGCGGGTATCCCCTGGCAGGGGAAGTTTCAGCGCTGTCCGTCATCCGATCAGCGCGTCTGGGGCTGCTGCTTTGGCGGTGTTGCCGGTTGCGCGGTACCAGCGGGCGCAGGCGCCTGCTGCTGAGGCAGCGTGATCGACACCGTCGTCATCGTTGCATTCAATTGCTGGAGCACCGACGCCGTGATGTCGGTCGACGGGTCAAAGGCCAGCACGACATTGCGCGGCATCACGATTTCAGCCTTGCGCTCCTTGCGGATCTTTTCGGCAATCGGCGCCATCTTTTCAAAGATCTGCGATTGCACATATTGACGCACATAGTCGATTTCCTGCCGGATCTCGTCCACCTGCTGCTGTGCGTCGGTCAGATTCTTGCGGGCCTGGGCCAGGCTGGTTTCGGTTGCCGGCGGCAAGGTGCCGGTACCATCGGGCTTTAGCAGCTTGCGCGCGGCTTCGACCTGATCATTCCACGCCTTGCCGGCGGTCTGGTAGTTGGTCTGGATTGTCTTGATGCGGTCGCCATATTTTGCCTCGAGCTGGGCGTTACCGCTCTTGGCCGCAACGCTTTCCGCATATAGCGTGCCGACATCAACCGTCAGCGTCGTCTGCGCAACCGCCACATGAGGCAGTGCGACGGCGCTGATCGTCATCGCTGCGGCGAATGCCGCGACCTGGTACGTCATTTTCATTAGAATTGTGTCCCTACATTGAAAGTAATTAGCTTGGGGTCATCGCCCTTCTGGGTCAGCAACGCTTTGGCGACATTGATGCGCAGCGGACCAAAGGGTGAATTCCAGTTTACGCCGACGCCAACGGTCAGGCGTGGCAGCGGGCTGTCGCCCAGGAAACGCTCGAGGAAGGGCGTCTGCTCATCGGTGGCGCGACCATTCACGCCCGTTCCGATGCAATCACCGGTCGTCGGATCGGGATTGCCAGCCGAGCACAACGTCCGGGTAAAGATCGGTGCGCCGGTGGTGTCAGTACCCGACTGGTAAAGATAGATCGGGTTACCGCCTGAATCGACCGATGGGGTGAAGATCGATCCCACATAGCTTCTGCCGGTAGAATCAACCAATGTCGGGAAAGTCGCGGTGGGCAAGGGCCGGGTCACGCCGAACAACGCGCCGAAATCTGCGAAGATCGACGGCCGCAAACCGAGTTCGCGAACCCCCGCGCCGAGCGGAATCTCCAGCTCGAGCCGGCCCAGATAATAGGCCCTGCCGCCCAGCGCGTCGTCAATAATCTGATTGCGCGCGTCCAACAGAACCTGATCAGGGTTGCCGTTTGAATATTGAATACGCTGCACCCGCGGCCCCACCCCGCGAATGTCAAAACCACGGAACTGGGGATCACCCAGATAATAGCGATCAACGATCCGCACCGGGTCGATGCCGGGTCCGCGGCTTTTTTCCAGCGACTTGATGTACGCCCCTTCAAGGCTCACCGAGAAAATAAACCCGCCGCCGACATTATAATATTTGTCGAAATCGAACTTGCTGCGCAGATATTTGACATCGCCGCCTAGTCCCGCAAAATCCTGACTGAAGACAAAGCTTTGTCCCTTGGTCGGCCGAAGGCGGCTGTTGCGGCTGTCAAAAATTAGCGAATAGCCGAGCGTTGATGTCAGCCGGTTGCCGATCGCGTCGCAGAGATAGCGGCCTGCCTTGAGCGGATCGCAGACACCGGTGACCGGCGGGGTAAAATAGATCGCGCGATCAAGGCCAACTTCATCATAATTCAGCCCATAGCGGCCCGCCAGGGCCCAAAATTCGGTAAGCGGCACCGAAAAACGGAACTGGAATCCGGTGGAAACCTGCGAATAGGTCGTCCGCCGCGAATTCCCCGAGAAATTGAACGAATTATAGTCGCGCCGGAAGATATCGCCGCCAAAGGCAATCGTTCGGTCGAACAGATAGGGTTCAGTGAACCCCAGCTCGATCTGCTTGGAATAGGTTGAATAGTTGACGCTGGCGCGCAATTCCTGGCCTTTGCCCCGGAAATTGCGTTCCTTGATCGAGGCCTGAATGATGAAGCGCTCAAGGCTCGAATAGCCGACCGACAGGTTCAGTTCGCCCGTCGATTTTTCCTCGACATTGGTTTCGAGGATCACACGGTCAGGGCTGGACCCCGGCTTTTGGTTGATCTCGAGCTTTTCCTGGAAAAAGCCGAGAGAATTGATCCGGTCCTGCGACCGCTTGACCAGAAATGTATTGAAGGCATCGCCCTCGGCAAGGCGCATTTCCCGACGAACCACCTTGTCCTGTGTCAGGGTATTGCCGTTAATGTCGATCCTCTCGACATAGGTCCGGTTGGCCTCCGCGATATGGAAATTGATCGACATCGTCAGCGTTTCGGGGTCGCGCTGAAACTCAGGATTCACCTCGGCAAAGGCATAGCCGAACAGGCCGGCGGTCTGGTTGATCCCGTCCACCGAATCTTCGACCTTCTTGGCGTTATACCAATCGCCCTTCTTGGCAATCAGCCCCTCGGCCAGCTTCTTATTGTCGAAATCGCGAATGTCGCTGTCGACGGTGATATCGCCGAAATGGTAGCGTTTGCCCTCTTCAACCACATAGGTGATGATGAAGTCGCGTCGGTTTGGCGTCAGCTCCGCAACCGCCGACGTTACCTTGAAATCTGCATAGCCTTCGGTCAGGTAAAATTGACGCAGCTTCTGCTGGTCATAGGAAAGCCGATCCTGATCATAGCTGGTCGCCGAGCTCAGCAGATGCTTCAGACCGGCCTGCTTTGTGGCCATTTGGGCGCGCAGCTTGCCGTCGTTGAACACTTCATTGCCGATAATGTTGATCTTTTGGACCTTGGACTTCGGCCCCTCATTGACTTCAAAGATCACATCCACACGGTTTTGGTCCAGCGCGACCATTTTTGGCGAAATCGTCGCGGCAAAACGGCCCTGACGACGATACAGCTCGATAATCCGAACCACGTCCTGCCGAACCGCCGTGCGGGTGAATATCTGGCGCGGCTTTAACTTGATCTCCTTGTCGATCTTATCCTGCTTCAGCCGCTTATTCCCTTCGAACAAGATGCGGTTGATGACCGGATTTTCGCGGATCCGCAGCACGATATCGCCCGTCTCGGCGCCGATGATCGTCACATCGGCGAACAGTTCGCTGGCGAGCAGATCCTTGATCGCCTGATCCAGGATCTCGTTATTATAAACCTGGCCATCGCGCAGCTTGGTGTAGGACAGCACCGTGTCGGCCTCGATGCGCTGCGACCCTTCTACGCGCAAGGATTTGATGACGCGGACGGGCGCTGGCGGCGCGGGTGCTGGAGCCGGCGGCAATGGGGCCTGCGCAGCCGGCGCTGACTGAGCGTCGGCCTGGCCTGCGGTCTGGGCCCCAGCAGCCTGGGCCCCAGCGATCTGGGCGGATGCCGTGCCGGACAGAATGGTACCGGCAAGCAGTGTAGCGCACGCCCGTGTGCCATATTTTGAAACCTTGGTCGCTTTCACTCTTCCACCCCAACAGGAATTTATTCTTAGGCCAGGCAAGATTGCCCTGCCCGAAGCGTATCAGCCGATCAACCCGGACAGGCTTTTCCACAAGCCGAAAGCACCCAGATCATTCGCCGTAGCAAACAGCATCAATGCGAGAACCGCCATCAATCCACCTCGGAACGCCCAGTCCTGAATATGGGGTTCCAATGGACGCCGACGTACCGCTTCAATCGCATAGAACAGCAAATGACCGCCATCCAATACCGGGACTGGCAACAGGTTGATGAATCCCAGATTAATGGACACCAAAGCAATCAGCGAAATGAAAGGCGCTATCCCTGCCGCCATCTGCTCGCCGGAGACTTGGGCGATCCGCAACGGACCCCCCAATTGGTCCGCCGATTGCTGGCCGATAATGATCTGGCCGATCGTTTGACCCATCGTCCCAATAATCAGCCCCATACTGCGTAACGCCAGTCCGGGTACCTCCAGGAACGGTACCGGAAGGGTCTGCGGACCAACCCCAATTCGACCCATTTCAACCGAATGACCGGCCTGATCCTCTGCCTTGATCGATCCGACGGTCAAGGGGCGGGTGATTTCATTGCCGTCCCGGACCAGCCTGACCGTAACGGTCTTGCCCGGCCGGTCCTTCACAAAATCAAATATGTCGACGAACGACCCGATCCGCGTACCATCAAACGCGGTAATGCGATCACCGCTCATCAGCCCGGCTCGTGCCGCTGCTCCGCCCGCCACTACCTCGCCAATAACCGGGGTCGGCTGTGCCCGGCCAACAATCATCGCAAATCCGGCGATGATCAGAAAAGCGATCAGCAAATTGGTGACCGGCCCGGCGGCAACAATGATCGCGCGTTGCCATAAAGGCTTGGCCGGAAATGTCTGGCTACGCTCTTTATCAGGCAGCGCCTGCCACGCAGGGTCTTCGCGGCTCGACATATCCATGTCACCGGCGAACCGAACATAGCCGCCAAGCGGCAATAGGCAGAATTTCCACCGCGTGCCGCGCCGGTCGGTAAGGCCGAACAATTCCCGCCCAAAACCGACCGAAAACTCTTCGGCTTTCACGCCAAACCAGCGGCCCGCCAGATAATGACCCAGCTCGTGCAGAAAAATCAGCGGCCCAATGACCAGCGCAAAGGCGATCGCGGAACCCAGAAAGCCAGTCATCGTCATCAGGCGACACATTCCCTTACACGCTCACCCGCAAGCCGGCGCGTCTCGGCATCAATGATCAACACATCATCGAGCGTTTCGGGCGCACCTGGGTCGTAGCCATCAAGGGTATCCGCGACGATTGCGGCAATTTCGAGGAACCCGATCTGCCCTGCCAGAAAGGCTGCGACCGCCACTTCGTTTGCTGCATTCAATATCGCCGGCCGCGCACCACCGGCAGCCAATGCCTGCTTGGCCAAGCTCAGGCACGGAAATCGCTGGAAATCGGGTTCCTGAAAATCCAACCGGCCAATTCGGGCAAGGTCCAGTCGCGCGCCGGGCGTTGGCATCCGATCGGGCCAGGCCAGTGTATGGGCAATCGGCGTGCGCATATCGGGCGTTCCCAACTGCGCCAGCACCGATCCATCGACATATTCGACCATCGAATGAACGACGGATTGACGGTGGACGATGACATCAAGCTGATCGTGCCGAATGGGGAACAGGTGAAATGCTTCGATGAGCTCAAGGCCCTTGTTCATCAGCGTGGCTGAATCGACCGAAATCTTGGCCCCCATTGACCAGTTTGGATGTGCAACCGCCTGGGCTGGCGTGATCATGCTCATCTGGTCGGCAGGCGTGTCGCGGAACGGTCCGCCGCTGGCGGTCAGAATGACGCGGTGCACGCGTTCCGGCGCTTCATGGTCAAAGCATTGAAATACCGCATTATGCTCTGAGTCTACCGGCAACATCCGCGCGCCGTGCTGACGCGCTGCGGCCGTCATCACGTCACCGGCACACACCAGTGATTCCTTGTTCGCCAGCGCAACGGTCTTGCCGCCCTTGATCGCCGTCATCACGGGATTGAGACCCGCCGAACCGACGATTGCAGCCATCGTCCAGTCGGCGCCCATTGCCGCTGTTTCGCTAACGGCATCGGCACCGCCTGCCGTCTCGATCCCTGTGCCCGCCAATGCTGCCCGCAGATCGGCAAGGCACGATTCCTCCGCGACGACCGCGCGCTTTGCGTTGGTCCGGATCGCGGCCGCGGCAAGCTTTGCCACGTCGCAATTGGCCGTCAGCGCCAGCACTTCAAACTTTTCGGGCTCGCGTTCAATCAAATCCAGGGTCGATGTGCCAATCGATCCCGTTGCCCCCAAAATCGTCACGCGTTTCATCGAAAAAATCCCAAAATTTCCGGCAGCATCACCAAAAATGCGGCAGTTGGAGCAACCGGTGCAAGTCCATCGAGCCGATCAAGCAGTCCCCCATGGCCCGGTAACAAATTGCCACTATCCTTTACCCCCGCTCGCCGTTTCATCCAACTTTCAAACAGGTCGCCCGATTGTGCAAGCACCGCGAGTACCGGTGTCGCAAGGGTCAGGCGCCATGGGAGCCCCGCATAGTGATGCATCACCCCGCCGAATATCGCGGCAGCACCCACGCCACCAATCAGGCCCGCCCATGTCTTGTTGGGGCTGACCGCAGGCGCAAGTTTGGGCCCGCCGATCGCGCGCCCGGCAAAATAGGCACCGATATCGCACGCCCAGACCAGCGCCAACGCCCAGAAGGTCAATATCACGCCGTCATGCTGGTTGCGGATCAGCAACAGCCCCATTACCGGCAGGCTGACATATAGCACCCCCCATCCGGTCATGGCCCGGCGCGTGACGATGACCGCGAAGCATGCTGCCCCGATCAGCAGACCAAATGCAAAAAAATAGGGTCCCGCGCCCCACGGGCCCATAATCGCGAGGGGAACGCACAGAATGAATTGCGCGTGCCGTGTTCGCATCGCCGACAGGCCGATCAACGAACCCCATTCGCCCATCATGCCGACGCCAACCGCCGAACACACGATCCAGAATATAATGCCGCCCAGCCAAAGTGCCGACAGCGTGGCCGCCACCATGCCCAGGGCAACAATCGATCGCAGCGCCAGATCAGAAGGCAGGCGGGTATCCGACGCAGACGTCACAAGCCGCCAAACCGCCGCTGGCGGCGCGCGAATTGCTGCACGGCATCCTTCAGCGCCTGCTCATCGAAATCCGGCCACAATGTATCGACGAACAGCAATTCGGCATAGGCCGCCTGCCACAGAAGAAAATTCGACAGGCGATGTTCGCCCGACGTTCGGATCAACAGATCAAGCGGCGGCAATTCACTGGTTTGCAGGGCTTCACCGAAAACAGCTTCGTCGATCGTATCAGGATCAATCTCTCCATCGCGCGCCTTCGCGGCCAGTAATTTTGCGGCTTCGGCCAGTTCGGCTTGCGCGCCATAATTCAGTGCAATCACGAGCACGGGGCCGGTATTGGCCGCCGTACGTCGTAAAGCATCATCGACCAACGCAACGATATCCGGGCCAAAGCGCCGATAATTGCCGATCACCCGCAATCGGACATTGTCGCGCACCAGATCGTTCAGATCGGTTCGGATGAAATGCTTCAGCAGACCCATCAGGTCGCTCACTTCTTCCTCGGGACGCCGCCAGTTCTCCGATGAGAAGGCGTAAAGCGTGAGTACCTCGATCCCCAAGGCGCGCGCGGCCCGGGTTATCTTGCGAACGGTTTCGACACCCTGGCGGTGCCCGGCAAGCCGGGGCAGGAATCGTTGTTTCGCCCAGCGGCCGTTGCCGTCCATAATGATGGCCACATGCCGTGGCCGCTCGCCGTCGGTCACTCCTTCCGCAAGCGGTTCCTTGGCGGAAAGTGGGATCACTTGCCCAGGATTTCCTTTTCCTTGGCAGTCGCCGCGGCATCGATATCGGCGATCGTCGCGTCGGTTAGTTTCTGGACGTCGATTTCATGGCGTTTGCGTTCGTCCTCGCTGTACACACCTTTCTTTTCATCGACTTTCAGGCTGTCCATGCCGTCCCGGCGAACGTTGCGAGCCGCAATGCGCGCCTTTTCGGCATATTGCCCGGCGAGCTTGGCGAGTTCCTTGCGGCGTTCCTCGGTAAGGTCAGGGATCGGAATCCGCAGCGTTGTGCCATCGACGATCGGGTTCAGACCAAGTCCTGCCGACCGGATCGCCTTGTCGACCGGGCCGACATTGCCCTTGTCCCAAACCTGCACCGAAATCAGCCGCGATTCCGGCGTCGATACCGTTGCCACCTGATTGAGTGGCATGTGGGACCCATAAACCTCCACCGTCACCGGATCGAGCAACGAGGTGGAAGCGCGTCCGGTCCGCAGGCCACTGAGGTCACCCTTCAGAGCCTCGACCGCGCCGTGCATCCGGCGTTCCAGATCGGCTTTGTCATATGCGGCCATGAAAACTCCCCACTATGCCTTGATATCTTCGACAATGGTCGAGGTTCCCCGACCTTCGAGCACGGCAGCAAGGTTTCCCTCGCCGCGAATATTGAACACGACGATCGGAATGCCGTTTTCGCGGCACAGCGCGACTGCCGCCGCGTCCATTACCTTCAGATTATCGGAAAGCACACGATCAAAACTCAGTGTTTCATACCGCTGGGCCCCGGTAACTTTTTTGGGATCCGCATTGTAAACACCGTCCACGCTCGTTCCCTTGAACAGCGCGTCGCAGTTCATTTCGGCTGCGCGCAACGCCGCGGCGGTATCGGTTGTAAAATACGGGTTGCCGGTACCGGCGGCAAAAATGACAATCCGGCCCTTTTCCATATGCCGTTCAGCGCGACGGCGGATATAGGGTTCGCACACGCTGGCCATCGGGATCGCCGACTGGACGCGCGTTTCAATGCCCATCCGCTCGAGCGCATTTTGCACCGCCAGCGCGTTCATGACCGTGGCCAGCATACCCATATAATCGGCGCTGGTCCTGTCGAAACCCTGTTCGGACGCTGCCAGGCCGCGAAATATGTTGCCGCCGCCGACCACCAGGCAGAGCTCGTGACCGGCCAATTTGGCTGCCTTGATCTCGCCGGCAACACGGTCGACGGTGCCGGGATCAATGCCGAACTGGCCGGTGCCCATCAGCACTTCGCCCGACAGTTTCAACAATATGCGTTTGAAGCGTGGCTTCGTCATCGGTCCAACTTGTCTAGCGTGGCGGCGGGCGGACCTTAGTAGGGCACTATCGCCCTGCCAAGCGCTGATCCCGGGGAGGGAATGTCCAGAAGCCGTGCAGAGCGCCAGTTGCCCCGGATGAACGGCGGACGGAAAAAGGGCGACAGGAGCACCAGCCCCCGTCGCCCCGGTTTCTCAGGTCAGGCGACGCCCGCAGCTGCCGCTACTTCAGCCGCAAAGTCACTGGTTTCCTTCTCAATCCCTTCGCCGAGCTGGAAGCGGACATAGTCGGTCAGCACGATCGTTGTACCGGCATCCTTGGCCGCCTTGGCCACCACGTCGGCGACCGGCGTCTTGCCGTCCATCACGAACAACTGGCTGAGCAGCGCATTTTCCTTGGCGAACTTTTTGACCGCTCCGTCCACCATCTTGGCAACGATATCGGCCGGCTTCCCCGATTCGGCGGCCTTTTCGGTCGCGATGGCGCGTTCGCGGTCCAGCACATCCTGGTCGAGGCCCGTTTCATCGAGCGCCAGCGGGAAGGCTGCGGCGATATGCATTGCGATCTGCTTGCCAAGCGGCAGCAGGACGTCGGCACCGGCAGGGCTTTCAAGCGCCACGAGAACGCCAATCTTGCCGAGCCCCGGCGCCGCTGCATTGTGCACATAAGGCACCACTGCGCCCTGCGAAACTTCCAGCCGCTTGGCGCGCCGCAGGGTTTGATTTTCGCCGATAGTGGCAATGTTGTTGGTCAAAATCTCGTCGACCGTCTTGGCGCCAAGCTGGGCCGACCGGATCGTCTCGATCGAATCGCCCAGTTCAAGGGCAACCGACGTCACGTCGCGCACGAAGGTCTGGAACTGATCGTTCTTGGCGACGAAATCGGTTTCCGAATTCACTTCAACCACGGCGCCCTTGGTGCCCGATACTTCGACGCCGACCAGACCCTCTGCCGCGGTCCGGCTGGACTTTTTGGCGGCGGCGGCAAGGCCCTTGGCGCGCAGCCAGTCCATTGCGGCATCCATGTCGCCATTGGTTTCGTTCAGCGCCTTTTTGCAATCCATCATGCCCGCGCCGCTCTTTTCGCGCAGGTCCTTGACCATTGCTGCCGTGATGTCGGCCATGTTCTTTTCCTCTTGATAGGTTTGTGGCGGGGAAAGGCGCCTGCGCCCTACCCCGCCATTATGTCAGTTCGGCGACGTCCGGTCGGACATCGTTCAGGCGTCGAGCTGCTGCTCGCCTTCGAACGCGGTCTCAACGTCGGTTGCGGCGGCAATCTGCTCGGGCTCAATCGCCGGAGCGGCCACGTCTTCCAGCGCTACTTCCGCGATCGGTTCGGCCATCGCGCCCAGATCGGCACCAAAGCTTGCCTGACGATCCTGGCCGCCGCGGGTCGCGGCAATCGCGATTGCCTCGCAGTACAGGCGGATCGCCCGGCTGGCGTCGTCATTGGCGGGCACCGGAAAGGCAATGCCATCCGGCGAAACGTTGGAATCGAGGATCGCGACAACCGGAATACCCAGCGTGTTGGCTTCCTTGATCGCCAGCTCTTCCTTGTTGGCGTCGATGACGAACATTACGTCAGGAATGCCGCCCATATCGCGGATGCCGCCAAGCGACAGCTCAAGCTTGTCCTTTTCACGGGTCAGCTGAAGGACTTCCTTCTTGGTCAGGCCGGTGGTGTCCCCCGACAGCTGCTCTTCAAGCGTCTTGAGCCGCTTGATCGACCCGGAAATCGTCTTCCAGTTGGTGAGCATGCCGCCCAGCCAGCGATGGTTGACGAAATGCTGTCCGGCGCGGCGTGCGGCTTCAGCCACCGGTTCCTGCGCCTGGCGCTTGGTACCGACGAACAAAACCTTCCCGCCAGCCGCGGTCGTCGCCGAAACGAATTCGAGCGCGCGGGCAAACAGCGGCACGGTCTGTGACAGATCAAGGATATGAACGCCGTTGCGGTCGCCAAAGATGTAAGGCTTCATCTTCGGATTCCAGCGGTGAGTCTGGTGTCCGAAATGGGCGCCGGTTTCGATCAATTGCTGCATGGTGACGACAGGAGCCGCCATAATTAGTTCCTTTCCGGTTCAGCCGCTGGGAAGCAAATATCCGAAAACAAGCCCGGACACCGGTGATGAGCGCTTCCCATGTGGGATTGAGGAGCGCGCACTTAGTCGAGCGCGCCGTCGAAATCAAGCGGCCTGTAATGGTGCCTTCGCTATGCGGCATCCAACGCTGGTTCGAAATGGGAACATCGCAAGAACATCACTTGACAGGCGGAACATGAAAGGAACATATGACGTTCATTGAAGGAACGTGGAACCGATCGCCGCAAATGCGGCCTCTGTTCGGTTTTGCAACTGTCAAGGGAAGCCTGGTGATGATGGCAATGATGGGTCTCGGTGTGTTCGCAGTGGCAATGATGGCAATTGGCGCCGTGTTCTGGATGACTTTGGTCCCCGCCCTGCCGCGCATCGGCGCTTTGTTGGCGGGCGATGTCGCGGCCGCGATCCCGGCAAAACTGCCGGCGCGGCGCCAGGTTATGACGGTTCGCGCTGCTCGGCTGTCGGTGGCACCGTCGGCGCTGCGCGTAGCCGCTTGATCCGCGCATAATTGCGCATGCTGAACGGTAGCGAGATCAGGTACGCGACGCAGACAAAGCTAAGCGTGTGCCAGGGCGCCGAGGCAAAGGCGGCGCCCATGACAACCAGCACCGCCAGCGCTTCGAACCGCACAGAGTGACGCAATTTTAGCGAAGCCCAGGAAAAGCTGGCGATGCTCGACACCATCAGCACCGCGATCAGGGCAACCCAGGGCGCGACCAGCCAGCTCGATCGGAACATGGGCTCGTCGGTCAAAAACCACAGATACATTGGCAGCATGGCCAGACCTGCGCCCGCGGGTGACGGTACGCCCGTTAAAAAGCCCGCCATTTTGTGCGGTTGTTCGGCCAGATCGATGGCAGCATTGAACCGGGCAAGGCGCAGCGCACAGAATACGGCAAACATCAGCGCACAAATCCAGCCAAGCCTCGGCAACGAATTGAGCGACCACAAATACAGGATCAGTGCCGGCGAAACGCCAAAGGATATCGCATCACTGAGCGAATCAAGCTCTGCGCCAAAGCGGCTTTCCCCCCGTACCATCCGCGCGATTCGTCCATCGAGGCCATCGAGCACCCCGGCGAGCACAATCATCGCCGCAGCCAATTGCCAGTCATTGGAAATCGCAAAGCGAATACCGGTCAGGCCCGAACACAGCGCCAACGCGGTGACAGCATTGGGGGCGACGGCGCGAAGCGGCAACCCGCGTGGACTGCGTGGTAATTGCCGGCGCCGAAACCTGGGCCGATGGTCGTCAATCATTGGCGGTCAACCATCGGACTGGTCGGTCACTGCGCAATGCCATGCGGCAACGCCGCGCTGACGCGACCAAGGATCGTTTCTCCGGCGACACTACGTTGGCCCACCACAACCTGCGGCACCATGTCATTTGGCAGAAAAACATCGACGCGACTGCCAAAGCGGATCAACCCGATCCGCTGCCCCGAAACAATCATGTCGCCGGGCTTCACAAAACCAACGATCCGGCGAGCGACAAGCCCGGCAATCTGGGTAAAGCCCACACGCCGGCCATGCCGGTTTTCAACGACGATGTGCTGACGTTCATTTTCGTCCGACGCCTTGTCGAGATCTGCATTCAGGAATTTGCCTGAAATATAAATGACCTGCTTGACGGTGCCTGAGATCGGTGTCCGGTTTATGTGCACATCGAAGACGCTCATAAACACCGATATGCGGACCAACGGCTCGTCGCCCAAGGCCTGATCACCGCGCAATTCAGGTGGCAGCGGGACGCGCTCGATCATCGTTACAAGCCCATCCGCCGGCGCGACAATGATATCGTCGCCCTGCGGGGTTACCCGAACCGGGTCGCGAAAGAACAGCGCCACCCACAGGGTTAGCCCGATCAGCGGCCAGGTAAGGAAATCCCAAATGAACAGCGACACAAACGCGACGGCCGCCGCGATCAGCACATATTTACGGCCTTCGGGATGCACATCGGGTACACGCCACTTGGCGCTGGTCGTGGCCAGCGGCTGGTCAAAATCTGCCATGCGATCGGTCTACCGGTCAGCGCGTCGCAATTCAACGCCGTTCGCAACCGCTCTAACGCCGCACACCTGCGAGGTTGATCGACGCCCGGCTTCATCCTAGACGCGGGTCAACGTTTTCCTCCCTAATGAAAGCAAGCGAGCAATAGATGGCGAAGATCAAGGTGAAGACGCCTGTCGTGGAAATCGACGGCGACGAAATGACGCGGATCATTTGGGAATGGATCCGTGAGCGCCTGATCAAGCCGTATCTGGATGTCGACCTTGATTATTATGACCTCGGGATCGAGCACCGCGACGCAACCGATGACCGCGTGACCGTCGAATCGGCGCGCGCGATCCAGAAATATGGGGTCGGGGTGAAGTGCGCGACGATTACGCCCGACGAGGCGCGCGTCGAAGAATTTGGCCTGAAAAAGATGTGGAAATCGCCCAACGGGACGATTCGCAACATCCTGGGCGGCGTGGTGTTCCGCGAGCCGATCGTGATCAAGAATGTGCCGCGCCTAATCCCCGGCTGGACCGCACCGATTGTGGTCGGTCGCCACGCCTTTGGGGATCAATATCGCGCCACCGACTTCCGTGTCCCGGGGCCCGGCAAATTGCGCCTGGTGTTCGAGGGCGATGACGGCACGGTCATCGATGAAGAGGTTTTCCAATACCCGTCCTCGGGTGTCGCGATGGCGATGTACAATCTTGACGATTCAATCCGCGATTTCGCGCGCGCGTCAATGCACTATGGCCTGAACCTGAAATGGCCGGTCTATCTGTCGACCAAGAACACGATTCTGAAGGCCTATGATGGCCGCTTCAAGGATTTGTTCGCCGAGGTTTTCGAAAGCGAATTCAAAGACAAGTTCAAAGAAGCTGGTATTGTCTATGAGCACCGGTTGATCGACGACATGGTCGCATCGGCGCTGAAATGGCACGGCGAGTTTGTCTGGGCGTGCAAAAATTACGATGGCGATGTGCAGTCAGATCAGGTTGCGCAGGGATTTGGCTCGCTGGGGCTGATGACGTCCGTGTTGCTGACGCCCGATGGCAAAACGGTTGAGGCAGAAGCCGCGCACGGCACGGTGACCCGGCATTTCCGCCAGCACGAACAGGGCAAGGCAACCAGCACCAACCCGATCGCATCGATTTTCGCCTGGACGGGTGGTCTGAAGTATCGCGGCAAGTTTGACGACACGCCCGACGTGACCAAATTCGCCGAAACCCTTGAACGAGTCTGCATTGCCACCGTTGAACAAGGCGCAATGACCAAGGACCTGGCGATTCTGATTGGTCCGGATCAACCCTGGATGACGACCGAACAGTTCTTTGAAACGGTACGCGCCAATCTCGAAACCGAAATGGCCAACTGGGCATGAGGGCACGGGGCTGGCGTTTGCTCGCCAGCCTCGGCTTTTGCGGCATGGCGCTGCTGTACGGCGCTGCCGTTGCCGCGCCCGCCTCGCTCGGCTTTCCTTACACCGCGACGATCGGTTCTTACGTCCTCTACGCAGAGGCACCGATCGACGTTCCCGCAATCCGAAATATCCTGGCGCGCGCCGATGCACGGCTTCGCGGCTCGGCGCTGCTGACGCCCCAGCCGCAAACCACAATTTATCTTACCCGGGGTGGCTGGCGCTGGAAGATGCTGTCGGGCACGTCGGTCGGCGCGTTCGCGATTAGTCGCCCGGTCAGCGGCGCCATCGTCATCAACCGCAACGACCCTGAAGCCGATCAGGTCGTTAACGGACGGATCATTGGCGGCCACCGGTTGCTGTCGGGCGTTATCGCGCACGAAGTGACGCATAATCTGCTGCGACGCCGGTTCGGCCCGACGATCGACTGGCGAACGCCCGCCTGGAAGCTGGAGGGATATTGCGACTATGTCGCGGGCAACGGATCGCTGAGCGATGCCGAAGCAAAGGCGTTGCTGGCGCACAACGCCGACCATCCTGCCCTGCCCTATTATCTCGGCCGCAAGCGCGTTGCAGGCATCCTTAAGTCCAATGGCGGGTCGATCGACGCGCTGTTCAGGCCCGCGACCTGATCCCGCTATGGGGTGACGCCGCGCCGCGCCGCCGCTAGGCTGATTACATGGCTTCTCCCCTCGACAGTCACGGTTTTTCAGACGCGCTGGTCATTCTTGGCGCGGCAGGGATTGTGATCCCGGCCTTTGCCCGTTTCCGCATCAGCCCGGTTATCGGCTTCATTCTGGTGGGGATCCTGGTCGGACCGCATGGGCTGGGAGCGCTCGACGCGACGCTGCCATGGCTGCGCTATGTCACGATCAGCGATGTTCAGGCGATTGAGCCGTTCGCCGAGTTCGGCATCGTGCTGCTGCTCTTTTCGATCGGCCTGGAGCTGAGCCTGAAGCGGCTATGGTCGATGCGCGCGGAAGTATTCGGGGTTGGCGCGGCCGAGCTGCTGGCATCGGGCATGATCCTCGCGCTGTTTCTGTACCTTACCGGATTGAGCGTAAACGGCGCAATCGGGCTTGGCCTGGCGCTCGCTTTGTCCTCCACGGCCCTGGTGTTGCCGATTGTCGGCACGACGGGGCCGGTCGGTCGATCTGCCTTTGCGATGCTGTTGTTCGAAGATCTGGCGCTGGTGCCGATCATCTTTGTGCTGGGTGCCTTTGCGCCAATGGCGGCGGCGGCGGGATGGATCGGGATTGTCCAGATCGCGGCGGGCGCCCTGGTGACCGTGCTGATCATGTTCGTTGCGGGACGGCTGGTGCTACCCCGGCTGTTTGCCCAGGCAGCACGCACCAAAAGCCCCGAGCTGTTTCTGGCCGCTTCGCTTCTGGTTGTGATTACCGCCAGTCTGGCGACGACTGCCGCGGGATTATCACCCATCGTCGGTGCCCTGCTCGCCGGCATTCTGATTGCAGAGACCGAATATGTCGGTGAGGTCGAAGTGATGACCGCGCCATTCAAGGGATTGGCGCTGGGCGTATTTCTGATCACGGTCGGCATGGGACTCGATCTCGACATGGTTTCCCAGCAATGGCCGGCGCTGATCGCCGCTGTGACCGGTGTCGTTGCGGTCAAAGCCGCGGTGACATTCGGGCTTTTGCGCTTGTCGGGAACGCGAACCGGCATTGCGGCGGAGACCGGGGTGCTGATGGGCAGCCCGTCGGAAACTACGCTGATCATGCTGGGTGCGGCGACGCAGGCGCACCTCATTTTGCCGTCAACCGCTGCCTTCTGGCAGACCGTTACCGCCATCGGCCTGACGATCACGCCGCTTTTGGCACGATTGGGCCGCAATGCGTCGCGACAGATCGAGCGGCGACGGATCAATGATGATCTTGACCTCGACCTTGATCTGCAGGGGCCGGGCAGCGTGGTCATCGGTTTTGGCCGTGTCGGGCGGCTGGTCGCCGATATGCTGCGCGCGCACGGCAAAGCCTTTATCGCGGTCGAAGCCGATATCGATACCGTCAATGCCGCGCGTCGCGATGGCTATCCGGTCGCCTTTGGCGACGTGGCGCGATCAGAATTCACCGATCGGCTCAATCTGGGGCGCGCCGACGCGCTCATCCTGACGATGGACGATCCGGTGCTGAGCGTCCGGCTGGTGCGCCGGGTACGGGCATGGGTGCCGGGGTTGACCATTGTTGCGCGGGCGCGCGATCCCGATCACGCTGCGCAACTCTATCGCGCCGGTGCCACCGATGCTGTACCCGAAACGCTTGAAAGCTCGCTCCAGCTGTCAGAGGCGGTGCTGGTCGATCTGGGCGTGGCAATGGGCCCGGTGATTGCCAGCATCCATGAAAAGCGCGACGAGCTGCGCAAGGCGATCAAGGACCAGGCAGGGCTTGATCGCGAGCCACGCCTAAGGCGGGTGCGCAAGGGCGATCCCGTCTAGCGCGCGTTCGGTTTTGATTGAATCAAAACCGGCACCCCAGGTTGTTGGTTTGCCCGTTTTTCCGAGTTGTCAGGTGTTTCCACCTGGCTTGCAAACGCTCCAGGCGCTCAGGCGGCCGCCTTGGCCTCCGCCAGTGCCGCTTTGACCACCGCCACCGCATCGTGTGCGCGGGCGCCGTCAGGGCCGCCGCCCTGCGCCATGTCGGGGCGGCCGCCACCCCCCTGCCCGCCCAGCGCCGCGACGGCCACGCGCAGCAAGTCGACGGCGTTGTGGGTACCGGTCAGATCATCGGATACGCCGACCGCGACCGACGCGCGCCCGTCATTGACCGCCACGAGCATCGCAATGCCCGATCCGATCCGCGCTTTCATGTCGTCAACCGCGCCGCGCAGCCCCTTGGGATCCAGCCCATCGACCACTTGCGCGGCAAAGGCGACGCCGCCGATCATCTCGGGTCCAGCCGGTGCGGCGGCGCCAGCGCCGCCCAGCGCCAACGCCTTTTTGGCATCGGCCAGCTCGCGTTCGAGCCGGCGTCGGTCCTCGATCAGCGTCGCAACCCGCGCCGGCACTTCATCGGGGGATGCCTTCAACGCTGCGGCGACGTCACGCAATTTTTCGTCGCGATCGACCAGCCACAAGCGTGCCGCTTCGCCCGTCAGCGCCTCGATCCGCCGAATGCCGGATGACACCGCGCTTTCGCTGATGATCTTGAACACCGCAATATCGCCCAGCGCCCGGACATGGGTGCCGCCGCACAGCTCGACCGAATAGGGCGCATTGTCATTCGCGCCCATGCTCAGCACGCGCACCTCGTCACCATATTTTTCGCCAAACAGCGCCATTGCGCCTGCGGCGATGGCATCATCGGGCGTCATCAGCCGGGTAGACACGTCCTGATTGCCGCGGATCTGGCGATTAACGTCCGCCTCGATATCGGCAATCTCCTGCGGCGAAAGCGCGGTCGGATGGGAAAAATCGAACCGCAGCCGATCAGGGGCAACCAGACTGCCCTTCTGGGTCACATGCCCGCCAAGCCGCGCCCGTAGCGCCGCATGAAGCAGATGCGTCGCCGAGTGATTGGCGCGTGTCGCATCCCGCCGAGCGGTGTCGATGGCGAGATGAACATTGTCGCCAACCTTGATCTCGCCCGCATCGATCACAGCCTGATGAACGTGCAACCGGCCCAGTGCCTTGGCCGTGTCGCTGACGGTCGCCCGCAGCCCTGTATCGCTGCTGATAGTCCCTGCGTCCCCCATCTGGCCGCCACTTTCGCCATAGAAGGGCGTCTGATTGGTGATGATCTGGACCATGTCACCAGCCGATGCCGTGGCCACGCGCTGACCATCCTTCACCATCGCCACTACCTGACCTTCACCCACCGTCGATGTGTACCCGGTGAATTCAGTCCCGCCCGACTCCTCGGCGATATCAAACCAGACGTCATCGGAGGCGCGATCGCCCGATCCTTTCCAGGCGGCCCTGGCCGCGCGCTTCTGTTCGGCCATGGCCGTGTCAAAGCCAGCGGTATCGACGCCAAATCCCTGCGCGCGCAAGGCATCCTGGGTCAGATCAAAGGGAAACCCATAGGTGTCGTAAAGCTTGAACGCGGTCTCCCCCGCCAAAACGTCGCCCGCGGCCATGCCGGTGGTCGCTTCGTCGAGCAGTTTCAGTCCCTTATCGAGGGTTTGGCGAAAGCGCGTTTCTTCCTGGTGCAGCGTCGCTTCAATCGCCGCTTGCGCACGCACGAGTTCGGGGTAGGCGGCGCCCATTTCCGCCACCAGCGCCGGAACAAGCCGGTGCATCAGCGGGTCTTTTGCGCCCAGCAAATGGGCGTGCCGCATCGCGCGCCGCATGATCCGCCGCAACACATAGCCGCGCCCTTCATTGGCGGGCAGCACGCCATCGGCAACCAGAAAGCCCGACGTGCGCAGATGATCGGCAATGACGCGGTGGCTGGCCTGATTGTCGCCCGTCGTCGCCGTATGGGTCAGCGCGCCCGATGCCGCGATCAGCGCCCGAAACGTGTCGGTGTCGTAATTATCGTGGACGCCCTGCATGACTGCCGCGACACGTTCGAGCCCCAGGCCGGTATCGATCGATTTTTTGGGGAGTTCTTCGACGATTTCATTGGCTTCCTGTTCATATTGCATGAACACCAGGTTCCAGATCTCGACAAACCGGTCGCCATCCTCATCGGGGCTCCCGGGGGGCCCGCCAAAAATATGATCGCCATGATCATAGAAAATCTCGGAGCACGGGCCGCAGGGACCACTGTCTCCCATCGCCCAGAAATTATCCTTGGTCGCGATGCGGATGATGCGGCTTTCAGGAAGACCCGCAATCTTTTGCCAAAGATCAAAGGCTTCGTCATCGGTGTGGTAGACAGTAACGGTCAACCGGTCCTTCGCGACGCCCCATTCGCGCGTAACCAGATTCCATGCCAATGAAATGGCGCGCTCCTTGAAATAATCGCCGAAAGAGAAATTTCCGAGCATTTCAAAGAACGTGTGGTGCCGCGCCGTGTAGCCAACATTATCAAGATCGTTGTGCTTACCTCCCGCCCGCACGCACTTTTGGGCGCTTGTCGCCGTGACATAGGGCCGCGTCTCCAATCCGGTGAAGACGTTCTTGAACGGGACCATGCCGGCATTGACGAACATCAGCGTCGGATCGTTATGCGGGACCAGCGGCGCCGAGGCGACGCGTTCATGTCCTTCCTGCGCGAAATAATCGAGGAACGAACGGCGGATATCGTTGGTCGAGGTCATCGTGGTGATCTAGGGCGGCGGCGCCTCTTGCTCAAGCAAAACGCGCGCTTCCCGGCAATTAGCCACCTAACCACTGCGGCTAAGGTCGATTTTTTGCGAAAATCAGTAGATGCGAACGCGTCAAAAAACGCGTATTGACATAGCTTTAATGCAAGCAATCTAGTATCGAAACGAAACGATCAATCGGCCAGCCGGCGTTGGGGGAAAGTAAGCGAAAGATGGACGCCGCGAAGCCCAAATCCCCCAAACCAAACGCCAAAAAGCCGAAGGCGGCAGCGCTTGAGGCAGCCGAGCCAAAGGCTAAGAAACCCAAGGCGGCAGCGCCCAAAGCAAAAAAACCGAACGCGATGATGCACGCGCCGACCATGGAGCTTGATGGTCGGCGTGGCTTTGTGGAGCGGCGCGAAGGCAATCGCCATGTATCGGTGTTTCGCGTTGGCCGGCTGGTCTGCGGGGACCGGGACCAGCTCTGCGTGATTCGCAATATCTCCGCAGGCGGCGTTGCAATCGAGGCCAATATTGTGCCCGCAATCGGTTCGCGCGTGACCGTTGAGTTGCGCTCTGATCGCCGCTTGGATGCGACTGTCCGGTGGTCCCGCCCTCGTGAGGCCGGGGTCAATTTTGATGCCCCGATCGACGTCGCGGCGATGCTGAAGGAAGAGCGGCCCTCGATTCTTCGCCTCCAGCCGCGGGCGCCGCGATTTATCCGACATGGCGCCGTTCACGTCGCCGGAACGACCGAATCTATCGACGGCGTTGTTGCCAACATCTCGATCAATGGCGTCGGGATCATCGGGGATGCGGAGTTCCAGCGTGATGAGGCCGTGGTTGTTTCGATCGAGGGGCTTGGCGCGGCGCACGGCGTTGTCCGCTGGAACGCAAGGGGAGAAATCGGCGTGCGATTGACCCGGCCGCTGTCCTATCGTGCGCTCGCGGACTGGCTCGACGCAAGGGCCGATCAGACGACACCCTGACGCACAGATAAGCGGCTCCCGTCGATCGTGACTTGGGGGAAATCATTCCCCATCTAGCGTTGTCGGTTGGGATCTCGCGCCGGCGACGGGAAGCGGCGACTGCACCGCATTGCGATGGCCGCTGGTCCGATCAGCCCAGGGGCGCGTCGATGCTGGTCGGCGGAGTACTGAACCACTCGGGTCCGGCATCGGTCATATGGAAACAGTCTTCCAGGCGAATGCCGAACTTTCCGGGAATGTAGATGCCGGGCTCGTTTGAAAAACACATGCCGGGCGCCAATAAGGTCGCCTCTCCGTGCACCAGATTGACCGGCTCGTGTCCGTCCATGCCGATGCCGTGCCCGGTCCGGTGCGACAGACCGGGCAATTTATAGCCGGGTCCATAGCCCCAGGCCTGGTATTGTTGGCGAACCGCATCGTCGACATTGCCGGCGGGGACGCCGACCTTCGCCGCAGCACGCGCAATTTGCTGCCCCTGGGCAACCTGATCCCACACCATCCGCTGTTCGGCCGACGCCTTTCCAAAGACAAAGCTGCGCGAAATATCCGATTGATAGCCGTGGACCGTACAACCGCAGTCCATCAGCACGACATTCCCGTCGCGCACCGCCTGTGGCTTGCCCGATCCATGCGGATAGGCGCTGGCTTCTCCCAGCAGGATCAACGCGAATTCGGGCTCGCCCCCCAGCGCCGTCGTCGCGTCGTTCATCATTTTGGCGATCTCGGCCGGGGTCATGCCTTCCCTGATTCGCGGGATGACCGATCGGTAGGCGGCGATCGTTACATCGCTGGCCGCCTGCATCAGCGCCAGTTCTGCGGGGGTCTTGATCATGCGCACGCCGCGCACCACCGGATTAGCCGATTCCACCGATATCGACGGCAATGCCCGGGCAATGCCGTTGCTCGCGAAAAAGCGCACAGTCTCTTCAATCCCAACCGGCAATCCGGCAAAATTGCGCTCGCGCAGCGCATCGGCGACCAGCTTGATAGGGTCTTCATCCTCCTGCCAAACGCGGACTTGTGCGGTCACGCCAAGCGTTTCGCGCACCGATGGTTCTTCGAAATACGGGGTAATGATGATAGGATCACCGGCCGCCGGGATCACCGCCGCGGTCAGCCGTTCGCTCCGGTGCCACCGAACCCCGGTAAAATAATCAAGGCTCGAACCGGGCTCGACAATAATCGCCCCGATGCGTTGACGCTGCATCAGTTCCTGCGCCCGGCCAATTCTGGCGTGGCGCTCGTCGCGGCCAATTGGCACCGCGCCGCGTGTGATGCTCGTCAACCCGGCAGGCGCAGGGCTCGCGGCGATGGCAATGCCGGGCAGCGTTGCCAGCGGCGCAAACGCCGCGGCCTTCAACAGGGCGCGCCGATTGATGCTGAAATCATGTGCGCGCATGGTTTGTAATCCCCGGTTTCGTGCCTGCCCAGATGTTTGGGCGCTTGACCGCGCGGCCGCAATCCCCTTCCTTGACGCCTTCAACCATTGCGGGAATGCATTAATGGCCAAGCGGCTGACACTTTTTATCCTGATTGGCCTGGTGCTCGGCATGGCTACGGGCTGGGCGATCAATGCATCGATCGACGATGGCAGTGCAGCGGCTACCGCGCAGCTCAAGGACATCGCGCACTGGTTCGGCATTGTTACGACCATCTTCTTAAGTCTGATCAAGATGATCATCGCACCGCTGGTGTTTTCCACGCTGGTTGTCGGCATTGCGCATATGGGCGACACCGGGGCGCTGGGTCGCGTCGGCATCAAATCGCTGGGCTGGTTTATCTGCGCCAGTCTGATGTCGTTAACGCTGGGCCTGATCCTCGTTCACCTGCTCCAGCCCGGGATCGGCCTCAATCTGCCGTTGCCGCCAACCACCGGCGATGCCGGCCTCGACAAGAGCAATTTCGACGTCGCGAAGGTCATTACCCATATTTTTCCAAGTTCCATCATCGATGCGATGGCCAAAAACGAAATCCTCCAGATCGTTATCTTTTCGGTCTTTTTCGGCGTCGCGATCACGGCGGTTGGCGACGTCGCCGCGCCGCTCGTGCGCGCGGCGGAAGGGCTGGTCGCGGTGATGCTGAAGATTACCGACTATGTCATGCGGTTTGCCCCCTTCGCGGTCTTCGCGGCGGTTGCCGCAACGCTGATCGAACAAGGGCCGGGGGTAATCGGCAAGCTCGCTTACTTCATGGGCAGCGTTTACATCGGGCTGGGTGCGCTGTGGGTGTTGTTGCTGGGCATTTGTTTTCTGATCATTGGCCCACGGACCGGCACGCTCATTCGCTATATCCGCGAGCCGATGCTGCTTGCCTTTTCGACCGCCTCATCAGAGGCCGCGTTTCCGAGGACACTCGAAGCGCTGGAGCGGTTCGGTGTTCCGAACCGCATCGCCAGCTTCGTCCTGCCACTGGGCTATTCGTTCAACCTCGACGGGTCGATGATGTACATGACCTTTGCGTCGCTGTTCATCGCCCAGGCCTATGGCATCAACCTGCCGCTCGAAACCCAGATCGCGATGTTGCTGACGCTGATGATCACATCCAAGGGGATTGCGGGCGTCCCGCGCGCGAGTCTGGTCGTGATCGCGGCTACCCTGGCGCAGTTCAAGCTGCCCGAAGCGGGGCTTTTGCTGGTCCTTGCGATCGATCATTTTCTTGATATGGGGCGGTCAGCCACCAACGTGATCGGCAACGCGGTTGCCGCAACGGTCATCGCGAAGTGGGAAACCGGCCTGAACGAGCCGACGCCCCTCAATTAGGGATAGGGCCATCAGCTATAGGGCCATCAGGCATAGGCGTAGGGTCCGCCCTTTTTCAGCGCGGTTTGATAGGCGGGCCGCGCGTGGATCTTGTCGAGCCAAGCAATTGTTGCTGGTCTTGACGCGTCCAGCCTGGCACGACGGCGCGCGGCTTCCAGCGGAAAGCTCATCATCACATCGGCCGCGCTGATGTCATCGCCGGCAAACCATGGACGGCTGGCGAGTTCGCTTTCGACATAGTCCAGATGCGGGGCGAACATTGCCGCGACCCGCTTGATGGCGCTTTTGCCAAAGATCGGCACGCGCCCTAGCACCAGCATCATCAGCAGCGGTGGCATCATCGATCCTTCGGCATAATGCAGAAATTGCCGATAGCGGAGCACCGCATCGCGATGCACCGGCGGGCCGAATTTTCCATCGGCTTTTTCCACGATGTATTCGGCGATCGCGCCGGTCTCCGCGATCACGCGGCCATCGTCACGATCCTCGATCACCGGGGATTTGCCAAGCGGGTGCACTGCCTTTAGCTCGGGCGGGGCAAGCATTGTCTGCTTGTTCCGCTCATAGCGCTTGATCTCATAGGGAAGGCCAACTTCCTCGAGCAGCCACAAAATTCGCTGTGAGCGCGAATTTTCGAGATGATGGACAATGATGGTCATACGTGGCTCTCCAGGATCAATCGGCGTGTGCCGACCATAGCCATGCAGCTGCCGGAAAGTCGACTGCATTGCCCACGCGCTGCGCGGTCAGGATCGCTCGCAATCGTTCAAGCATGGCCGGCCGGGCAGCGTCATCGGCCTCGAACAACAGCCGCGATGTCGGGCCAATCCGCTTGAAGAACGAGAGCGCATCGGCAACCGGGTCATCGCCCTCTCCCGCCCGATATCGATAGTCAACCGCCGTCGGCAGCATGCTGGTCCATCCGGCTTGCGTCAGGATATCGGCCACGAACGCCGTCTCAGCAAAAGCGAAGGGACCGGGGACATAGCCGCTGGGGGATGGCGGCGAATCGCCGATCGCGGCTATCAACGCCGTTGCCCAGGGATTGTCGTTCATTGTCCGAAAACAGCTGAACACCAAGCGGGCACCGGGTGCGGCGGTCGCACGAAGCGCCGAAAATGCCGCCACCGGATCGGCAAAGAACATCACACCGTGGCGAGAGACAAACAGATCAATCGGCGCAAGCTGCGCGGCGGATTGCTCGGCGGCACCGGTGATGAACGACAAATTGGCAAGCCTGGCCCCGCGTGCACGGGCGATCGCCAGCAGATCGGGTGAGATATCAAGGCCGGTGACCTGCAGATCGGGCCGCGCCTTGGCCAGCGCAATGCTCGTCGCCCCCGCCCCTGCGCCAATATCAACCGCTCGCCGGGCATGATCTGGAAGCTGATCGAGGACAGCCGCATCAAGATAGCGCGACAGATCAGCAAAACTGCGGTCGGTCCTTGCCCATTCCTGCGCCCAGATCGACCCTACTGGCCCGGTCCAGTCCATTGCCGCCGCCATCGCACGTCCCTCCAATCCCGTCGCGACGCACGTTGAGCGCCGCCGCCCAAAAATGAAAGGCCCGCCAAGCGAGGCGGGCCTTTCCAAGCTTGCGACGGGGAGAACGCCGCGAAAAAGATCGATCATTATTCCTGGTCGTCGCCGGCATCATCGCCATCGGGACCCACCATCATTTCCTCGGCAACCTTATCAACCCGACTGCGGATTGCCGCTTCGAGCCGATTGGCCATTTCCGGATTGTCGGTCAGATAGGTCTTGGCATTTTCGCGACCTTGGCCAATCCGGACGCTGTCATAGGAAAACCACGCGCCCGATTTTTCGACAAGGCCAGCCTTGACGCCCAGATCGAGCACTTCACCGATCTTGGAAATGCCCTGACCATACATGATGTCGAACTCAACCTGCTTGAACGGCGGTGCGACCTTGTTCTTGACGACCTTGACGCGCGTGGTGTTGCCGACAATGTCCTCGCGATCCTTGATCTGCCCGGTGCGACGAATATCGAGGCGGACCGACGCGTAGAATTTCAGCGCGTTGCCGCCCGTGGTGGTTTCAGGATTGCCGTACATCACGCCAATCTTCATCCGCAGCTGGTTGATAAAAATCACCATACAGCGCGAGCGGCTGATCGATCCGGTCAGTTTGCGCAACGACTGCGACATCAATCGCGCCTGCAAGCCGACATGGCTGTCGCCCATTTCACCTTCAATTTCGGCACGCGGGACCAAGGCCGCGACCGAGTCGACCACCAGAACATCAATCGCGTTAGACCGCACCAGCGTATCGGTGATTTCCAGCGCTTGCTCGCCGGTATCCGGCTGCGACACAATCAGCTCGTCAATGTTGACGCCCAGCTTTTTGGCATAGACCGGATCAAGGGCATGTTCGGCGTCGACAAATGCCGCCGTTCCACCATTTTTCTGCGCTTCGGCAATGACATGCAGTGCCAGCGTTGTCTTGCCCGAGCTTTCCGGCCCGTAAATTTCGATCACGCGCCCCCGCGGCAGACCACCGACGCCAAGCGCGATATCAAGTCCAAGCGACCCGGTTGAAATCGATTCGACCTGCATCGCTTCCTTGGATCCAAGCCGCATGGCTGATCCCTTGCCGAAAGCACGATCGATTTGCGCCAGTGCTGCCTCAAGGGCCTTTTGACGGTCGGTTGCCGCCTTGTCATTTGATGCTGCCATGTTGGGATCGATTACCTTCAATTGTGCGGCCATTGGAAGCTCCCGTCGCTAGACTGTTCAAGGGTCAGGTTCAATGCGTTGGATCGCTTCGTACCGGAAATGTTCTATTGGAACAAGAGTGGAACAGAATTTTATTCGGGGGCAGAAGGGCAAGACGAATCGAACCAAGCTTGCCCGATAGCCCGACGTCGGCGACAAGGAGGGCATGACCGATATCGACCGATTTATAACCGGCCTGCCCAAAGCCGAGCTCCACCTGCACATCGAGGGCAGCCTTGAACCTGAACTGATGGTCGCGCTGGCGGCCCGCAACGGCATAACGCTGCCCTTCGCGACGGTCGACGACGTCCGCGCCGCGTATAATTTTTCAAGGCTGCAGGATTTTCTGGATATCTATTACGCCGGTGCCGATGTCCTGCGCGAAGAAAAAGACTTTTACGATCTGGCAATGGCCTATTTCGATCGTGCCGCTGCCGATGGCGTCGTCCACGCCGAGATATTTTTCGACCCGCAGACGCATACCGATCGCGGCATTGCATTTGAAACGGTGATCAAAGGATTGCTGGCGGCTATGGCGGATGCGAAGGCAAGGCATGGGCTGACCGCAAAGCTGATCATGTGTTTTTTGCGCCATCTGGATGAAAGCGCCGCCTTCGCGACGCTGAAGTCGGCGACACCTTGGCTTGATCAGATCGCCGGCGTCGGACTGGATTCTTCCGAGGTCGGCCATCCTCCTGAAAAATTTGCGCGGGTGTTTGCCGCCGCGGGCGCCCTGGGATTGAAGCGCGTTGCCCATGCCGGGGAAGAAGGACCGCCGGATTATGTCTGGCAGGCGCTGGACGTGCTGCAGATCGATCGGCTCGACCATGGCAATCGCGCATTGGAAGACCCGGTGCTGACCGCGCGCCTCGCGCGTAGCGCCATGACACTGACGGTGTGTCCGCTGTCGAACCTCAAGCTCTGCGTGGTAAGTGATATGACAGCGCACCCGATTGATAGGATGCTGCGCGCCGGATTGCGGGCGACGATCAATTCAGACGATCCCGCCTATTTTGGCGGCTATATCGCGGCCAATTACAAAGCTGCGGCACAGGGGCGCGGGCTGAGTAAAGTCGATTTGGCAACGCTTGCCCGCAACAGTTTTCTTGGATCATTTCTGGATGACGCGTCTATTGCCGCGCATCTGCGCCGGCTAGACGACTTTTGCCGCGCAGAGGGAGTCGCCTGATGCCCGTCTATACACCCATTCCGCATCACGACTTTGTCGCGGCGGTTAAGACTCTGGCGGCTCAGCTGCTCGCCGACACCAGCTGGCAGCCGGATTTTCTGATCGGCATCGGGCGCGGTGGTCTGGTGCCTGCGGTATTTCTAAGCCACGCATCCGGCCTGCCGACGCTGTCGGTCGATTACTCATCGCAGGTCGACGATTTTGCCCGCGCGCCGCTTAGCCGCCTGGCGGAACGCACGCGGGCGGGGGAGCGGTTGCTGCTGGTGGACGATATCAACGACACGGGCGGCACGATCGGCCGGATCAAATCAATCCTGGCAGAGCACGGCGCAGATGCGACAAATCTGCGGTTTGCGACGTTGCTGGATAATATCCGTTCGAGCGAGCGCGTTGATTACCGCGCACAAACCATCGATCGCGCGGTGACCAAGGACTGGTTCATCTTTCCGTGGGAAGCGGTAGCCCCCGATACGGCAATCGCCGCCGATGCTGCCGCCGTACCCGAACGCACCGCCTGACTAAAATGATATGGCGCCATCAGGCGCGCGCCGTTGCCAGGTCGTCGAGCGCGCGAGAAACGGCATCCATCGTAAACGGCTTCATCAGCACCGATCGGCCACGATAGCGCTGGTCGATCGATTCTTCAGTGCCGCCGCTGGCAAAGATAAAAGGGATGCCGCGATCTGCCAGGGCGTCGGCGATCGCCCAACTTTTTTCGCCGCCGCGCAGATTAACGTCGAGTATCGCCGCGTGGACATCCACCTTGTTCAGCAGATCGAGCGCGTCGACCACGCAATCAGCCGAACCCGCGACTTGCTTGCCGAGGATTTCGATAAAATCCTCCAGCATCATCGCAATCAGTGGTTCGTCTTCGACAATCAGAATTCGCTGCGGCGCGACCACTATCGACATTTCCCATCTTGCAGAGCCTGACCCAAGTCAACGCAGCGTGCCGTCATTTGGTTGCAAGGGCGATGCGCGCCGCCTCTGCCAGTTGCTGGACCGAAAACGGCTTTGCCAGAAACGACACCTGATCAAGATCAATCGACTTGCGCAATTGTTCTTCGGCATAGCCCGACATGAACAGGATCGGCAGGTCAGGATAGCGTTCGCGCGCGCGCCTTACCATGGTTGGTCCGTCCATTGAGGGCATGACGACGTCGGAAATCAGCAAGTCAGGACGCGCATGCTGTTCAAGCAGATCCAGCGCCACTTCGCCATTTTCGGCAGTAATCACGGTATAGCCCTGCCGGGTCAGCGCGCGTTCGGCGACGGCGCGCACCATGTCTTCATCCTCCACCAGCAGGATCGTGCCCGAACCCCATAATTCCCCTTGCCGAACCTTGGGTGGCAGGGCGCGCTGCTTCGGTGCCGTTCCGGCGGATGCCGGGGCGCTATAGACCGGCAAGTAAATGGTAAAGACCGTGCCGTGCCCGACTTTGGAATCCGAAAAGATGTAACCGCCCGATTGCTTGACGATACCATAGACCGTCGACAGCCCAAGGCCGGTGCCCTTGCCGACTTCCTTTGTTGTAAAAAAGGGTTCAAAAATCTTGGGCAGGACGTCGGGCGGAATGCCGACACCCGTGTCGGAAATCTTCAGCGCGGTATAGTCAGCCACCGGTAACAGGTCGGTCCCCATCTTGCGGACATCCGCCGCCGATACGGCAATGGTCTGGATGGTCAGGGTGCCGCCGCCATGCTCGCTCTTGGCGACCATCGCATCGCGCGCATTGACCGCGAGGTTCATCACCACTTGTTCCAGCTGGCCGGGATCGGCGCGCACCGGGCCCAGCCCGCGGCCATGCTGCACGGTCAGCGTCACCGTTTCGCCCAAAAGCCGCTTGAGCAGGTTGGACACTTCCGAAATGATATCGGGCAATTGCAAGATCTGCGGCCGCAATGTCTGCTGGCGCGAAAAGGCCAGCAATTGACGGGTCAGGCTGGCCGCGCGATTGGAATTCGCCTTGATCTGCTGAATGTCGTCATAGTCGCTGTCGCCCGGCGAATGCCGCATCAGCATCAGGTCGCAATGCCCGATGATCGCTGTCAAAATATTGTTGAAATCATGCGCCACGCCGCCGGCGAGCTGGCCAACTGCCTGCATCTTGGTTGCCTGCGCCACTTCGCGCTTCAGCCGGGTTTCCTCGCCATTATCCTTCAGGCTGAGCAGCACCGCCGCATCGCCCAGCCCCCGCGCGCCCGCAATCGACAGCGCGACCGGTTCATCCGGGCGCGACGCCAGCCGAACCGCCATATCGCCCGAATGGGTCGCGCCGCCGGCAAAGCGGCGTACGGCATCGGCGACGGCAGCCTTGTCCTCACGCACCACCAGATCACCCGGATAAAGCGGTGGCGCCGCCAAATCGATCTCCGCCGCCCGGACGAAAGCATCGTTCATTTGCAGGAACCGGCCTTCGCGGTCGATCAAGGCCATGCTGAACGGCATCAACGACACCAGGCTGCTGACATGGCTTGCCGCATTGCCGCCAATGGCTGGCGCCATGCTTGCCTCGTCGTCGAGCAGCGCGATGAGCATCGGCGCCTCCTCACCGTCGAGAAATGGAACCTGCAGCACGCGCAGCGGTGTGCCCTCTGGCCCCTCGCGCTCAAAATGAACCTGGCCGCCGCCATCGGTGATCAGAAAGCGCGCGAAATCGCGGCCGGACAAATCCGCCTCTTCATTACCGCAGGCCCGCAGGCGAAACACGCGATTGGCGGCCTGAATCCTGCCATCAGAGGCGATCAGCGTCAGCATGATGCCCGCGGTAGCCATCCGGTCGCCGGTCGCCCCGGTAATCAGTGACTGGGCAGTCGTGGCGAGATCAAGCCCCTCTGCGCTGCAGAAGCGCCAGACCAATATGTCCTCGTCGTCCCCGGCGCGCTCGACCATCGCCGCGACGGTTGTCCCCCGCGCGTTGAATCTGGCCAGCGTGCCGATGCCGTCGCGCCATGCCGACCGCCCTGCAACCGCCAGCTTGGCCGTCGTCGATTCGTCCACTGGCAAGTTCGGCGGGGTTGGAAAACCGCCAAACAACGTCTCGTAGCGATCATTGGCGCAGACCAGTCGCCCGGCCCTGTCCGTTACCGCAACAGCATCGTTGCTGGCCCCGGCAAGCGCGCGCGCGACCGACCAATCGACCATCGGCTCAGCGGTAATATTGGGCGGAAACAAGCGCCGAAACGCAATCAATCCGCCCGTAATGACCAGGGCGCTGGCCAAAAAAGCAGCTGCAATCGCGACATTGCCGATCAATCCGATGATAATCAGCCCGGCGGCCAGTCCGCAGCCAATGGCAATCACCGCCGCGCCGCGGATCGGCGAGAGATAGGGTGCGGACGGGGTCGGAAGGCTGGCCATCGGCCCTCCTCTTTGGCCCCGTCCGCTGTGCCGTCAAGCGTTTACCAGATGCGGACGCGCTGTTCCGGGGTCAGGTAGAGTTTACCCGAGGGCTTGGGTTCAAATGCCGCATACCAGGCATCCAGATTACGGACGATCCAAACCCGCTGCTGCGCGGGTGCATGCGGATCGGTGAGGAGCCGGTTGCGGAGGTCCTCGTCGCGGTGGTTCCGGCGCCAGACCTGACCATAAGCGAGGTAGAAACGCTGATCGCCGGTGAAGCCGTTGATCACCGGCGCTTCCTTGCCGCCAAGCGACGCGTGATACGCATCAAGGGCGGCGCTCAACCCGGCAAGATCTGCGGTATTCTCGCCCAGGGTAAGCCCGCCTTGCACATGCATGCCCGGCAGCGGCTCATACGCATCGAATTGCGCGACCAGTTTTGCGGTGCGCGCCTTGAACGCGGCAACATCGGCATCGGTCCACCACTTGGTCAGCCGCCCCGTCGCGTCATATTTCGATCCCTGATCGTCAAAATGATGGCTCATTTCATGGCCGATGACCGCGCCGATTGCGCCGTAATTGACCGCCGGATCGGCATTGGGATCGAAAAACGGTGGCTGCAGGATGGCGGCGGGAAAGGTGATGGCGACAAGCGTGGGATTGGCCTGCGCATTGACCGTCATTGGCGCCAGACCCCATTCCCAACGAAACACCGGCTTACCGAGCTTTTGGGCATTCCAGTCATGCGCCCACTGGTTCGCCCGCAGCTTGTTGCCAAAGGCGTCCCCGGGCACGATCTTGAGCGCTGCATAATCATGCCACTGATCGGGGTAGCCGATGCGGGGAACGAACGCGGCAAGCTTGGCGTGCGCCTTGGCCTTGGTCTCTGGCGTCATCCACGCCAGATTGTCGAGCCGCCGATCCATTGCGCCGATAATGTTGCGGACAAGATCGTCCATCGCGGTCTTGGTGGCGGGCGGGAAATATTTAGCGACATAAATTCTGGAAACGTCATCCGTCAGCGCCGCCGATGTCCAATTAACCGCCCGCTTCCAGCGGGGTTCCTGCTGCGGCGTGCCCTGCAGGACCGTGCTGAACATGTGAAAGCGTTCGGCGTCGAACGCGGCGGGCAAAACGTCTGCAAACGCATCGAGCGACCGGATCAGCAATTGGTCCTTGAGCACGTCGAGCGGCGCGGCGCCGATCAATGCGGCTTCCCCTTTGATTGCCCCGGGCTGCCCGATCACGATGACGTTGGTCGGCGTCCCGATCTTTTTGAAATAGGTGGCGAAATCAAAGCCGGGCGCGATCTTGCGCAGATCGGCAACCGTATCCTTGTTGTACGTCTGGTCGGCATCCCGACTTTCAATCCGGGTCCAGTGCACCTTGGCGATCTGCGTCTCAAACGCGAGAATCGCGGCAGCTCGTTCGCCCGCATTTTTCTCGCCCGCCATGGTGAACATCTTGGCGATATGATCGGTATATGCCGCACGAATGGCGACGAATTTGGCGTCGTCCTTCAGATAATAATCGCGGTCGGGCAGCCCAAGACCGGCCTGACGCAGGCCGACAACATAGCTTGTCGGATCCTTTGCGTCCTGACCAACGCCGCTCCCGAACGGAACACCGACCCCGTTCCGATCGGCTTCCGCGACCAGCGCGGCATAGCCATCGCGCGTCCGAAGGCGCTTTATCTTGTTGAGCCAGGGCATGATCGGCTTCAGGCCCCCCGCCTCAATCGACTGACTGTCGAGATAGGCGGCATAGCCTGCACCGATCTTCGACTGCGGATCACGGGTCGCATTCTCCAGGATCGCTTTGGTCCGCTGTTGCGATAAATCCTGCAAGACGTCGAAGGCGCCAAAGCTGGCCTTGTCCGCGGGGATCGGGGTCGCTTTTACCCAACCGCCGTCGGTATAGCCAAAAAAGTCATCGGAGGGATCAACGCTGGTGTCCATCCCGGCCGTGTCGAACCCAAATTCACCAATTTCTGGCCGCCCCTCAGCGGCGGGCGCGGAGGCAGCTTCGGAGGTTGGCCCAGAGGCAAGCGCAGTCGCCGGAACACCAACCGCGCCCGACCTTTCGGCCTTCGCGGCGGCGACGCTGGCCAAGGCAGCCGAACCAAACAGCAGGGTCGTGAACAGGGTCGTGCGCATATATTAGCCTCATGACGAAAGAACACAGGGGACGGCGTGTTCTACGTAAATGACACGCTCAGTCAAACCCCGATCCGCTACCACGGCGGCGCCACTTGCGCCCAATCCGCCACCGCCAGACCATCGATGACCCGGTATAGCCGATTACCGCGGCGACGATCGTGATGGCGATCAATCCCGTCGCGGTTGCCGGTGCGCCGTCCGACAGGAACCATGTCAGCCAGCCCTGCTGGCTTGCAACATGCAGGCCGGCGGCAATCGGCTGGCCGGGCAGACCGTGGTCAAGCCGCAGGATGCGCCGACCCAGCCAATAAGCAGCAAGCCAGATCGGGGGCACCGTGACCGGGTTGCTGATCAGCGTGGTCGCCACCGCCGCAGGGATGTTGGCGCGGATCGGCAGCGCCAGCACTGCTGCCAGCGGCATATGCGCCACGGGCATGAGAATGCCGGTCGCCACCCCCAATGCCACACCGCGCGGCACCGACCGGCGCGTAAACCGCCACAGCTCGGGACGCAGCAACCGCCCGGAAACGGGCCGGAGCCAGTTGCTGTCGGCCAGTGTCTCGCGGGTCGGGATGTGGCGACGCAGCCACCCGGACAAACCGGCAGGATCGACGCGATCAGCCACGATCGCGCATCAATCGACCCTGTTCACGTTTCCAGTCGCGTTCCTTGATCGTCTCGCGCTTGTCATGCGCTTTCTTGCCCTTGGCGAGCGCAATCTCGATTTTCGCGCGACCCTTGGAATTGAAATAGATCATCAACGGGACAAGCGTCATCCCGTCGCGGGCGACCGCGCCGTGAAGCCGATTGATCTCGCGCTCATGCAACAACAATTTCCGGGGGCGCTTTGGTTCGTGGTTGAAACGGTTGCCGTGGCTGAATTCCGGCACATTGGAATTGATCAGCCAGACCTGGCCGTCGGTTACCTCGGCATAGCTTTCGGCGATCGACCCGGTGCCAGATCGCAGCGATTTCACTTCGGTGCCGGTCAGCGCAATGCCCGCTTCATACACCGTATCGATCGCATAATCGAACCGCGCACGCCGGTTCTCGGCGACGATCCTGGTCTTTTCAAAGGTAGGAGGTTTTGGACGTGCCATGGGAACGCCGCATTTAAGCACGGGTGGCAGCAAAGGAAAGGGCTAGGTCGCGAACCTATAAGCGACCGCTATCGGAGTGCGGGCTAAACGACCGGGATTGGTGGTTAGCTGCCGTTGAGAAAATCCTTTCATCGTGCGACCCTATCGCGATGGAAGATACTCCAACAGTTGCCGCAGTGCGGCGTTTTTTGGCGCTCGTTTTGGAAGGGATACCCCCGGCTGACGCCGTGTTGGCGCGTGCGTTGGACGAACTTGCGTTAGCGTATCACGACGCTCCGATCGGCGAACCTGACGATAATGATGATGGCGTTGATCGAGCAAAAGATGACTACAGGCGACTTTACGACCACTTGGGCGCAAGGTTTCCTGAATACGGTTATTATCCGGTCGTAGACCCGGCTGGTGCCACTGATCAGGAAAATGGGCTGAACGACGCGATTGATGATCTAGCGGACATCACCCGCGACCTTGGCGACACGCTCTGGCGCTTCGAACATTTTAATGCAGATGACGCTCATTGGCATTTCAGGTTCGATTATCAAATCCATTGGGGCAGGCACCTCCGCGAGCTATCTTACTATCTCTACGCGAAAATAAGCCGCGATCTTTCGGAGCGATAGTGACGGCTGCAATTGGGCAATTGCCGACAAGCTGGTTGGCGTCCGTTCAATCCAACGCTGATCGCGGAAATGGGTAACCGACCGCACAAATCAGCAGCGGCGCCAATTAGCCTTTGATGACCGACCTCAAAATGCCCTGCAGCCATGCCGATTTTCCGAGTGGCTCGAATAGCAAATTAAAGAGGTTCGCTCCCAGCGCCAGCCAGGTTGCCGGGTGGTTGAATCGACCGTATCTGTTCGCTGCCCAAAGGAGCAATGCGATGATGATTGCTGTTGTGAGATAAAGCGGCAACGTCACCTGTCCCGGATCATCCTTTCCGAAGATGACCGCCCAAAGAACCCCTAATCCACGGCCAAGAGACGGCATCATAATGATGAACACGGTTGAGATCAGCCACCAGGCGTGATCAGCTAGCGAACGTCGATGTCGGATCGCTTGGATGATCGCAAAAATAAATGCCGACATCATCACAAATTCAACCACCGCGATGCCGTAAAAGAACCACGGTTCGAAAGGCCCAAACTGACCGGGCATCCGGGTTGATAGTTCGGCGTTTGCAATATCGCGGTGCAGCGCGCTCAGCGCTGTCAATGCAACGCCACCCGCAAGAAAAAATCCTATGATTCCGTTCGTCCGGTGTCGTTCAAATTGGCGGCGTTCGGCGTAATAGGGTTGGAGGATCAGAAAAAGATACCAAAGCGTTGCCGTCCAATAATGTGTATGAACTGCCCACGCGTTGTCTGTCAGATCGCCCCAATAATCAGGAAATATACCGATCTGCATGACGGCCATCGGGATGATCATCCACAGATACAGGCCATCGTATCGTTCCAGTCCCTTGCTCATTTCGACGGTCATAACGCCCCCCCTGCCTGTCACCGACTTGATTTCGCCGCTGGCCAAGCCCTTCCGCCCCCGAAGCACCTCTCTTTTACCTGATTTCGGTGTCCTCTGGCAAAACCCGTCTAGGTCAACAAAACTGGCGTTGGCGGACATGCCAGATTCTATGGGCCTACGACCTATCTTACCGAGGCGATCTTCGCCTATCTAATTGCCCCGCGTCAGGCCGATGTAGCGTTCGCCAACGCGGCATCCACGGTGCGCTGGCTTGATTCGGATGGCCAGGTCATCGGCAGGCGGATGCCGGTTGGAAAACCGGGTCTCACACGGGTCATTGCATATTTCACCGGCCCCGGCGACGCGTCGCTGAACATGGCCAGATGCAGGGCAAAAAGCCGGTCGTGGATAGCCAGCGCGCGCGCGCGATCGCCCGTCGCCCAGGCGGCCTGAAACTCTGCACAAAGCCGCGGCGCGACGTTGGCGGTGACGGAAATGCACCCCACCCCGCCATGCGCGTTGAACGCGAGCGCGGTTTCATCATTGCCGGACAACTGGATAAAATCAGCCCCGCATCCCAGGCGCTGCTCGGTCACCCGGCCAAGATTGCCGGTTGCATCCTTCACCCCGATAAACACGTCAGGAAACGCGTTGACGATGCGCGCCATCGTGGCAGGTTGAATGTCTGTAACCGTGCGCCCAGGCACATTGTAAAGAACGATCGGCAACGGTGCCGTCTTTGCCACCGCTTCAAAATGCCGAAATATCCCCTCTTGCGATGGGCGGTTATAATAGGGCGGCACCATCAGCACCGCGTCGGCGCCCGCTGCCTTGGCGGCATGGACATTGGCCATCGCTACCCGCGTGTCGTTGGACCCGGCGCCGGCCATGACAGGCACTCGCCCGGCCGCCTGCTCGACACAGACCCGCACGACCGCGAAATGTTCCTCGGCGCTCAGCGTGGCGGCTTCCCCGGTGGTACCGCAGGGGACGAGCCCTGCTGACCCTTCGGCGATTTGCCAGTCGATCAGCGCGCGATACGCCGCTTCGTCAAAAGCGCCATCGGCATCGAAGGGCGTTACGAGCGCCGGAATAGACCCCGAGAACATGGTAAAATAAACTCCCGCCGACAAAAACCATGTAGTTTCAGAATTTGCCATGGCGCTGATAGGGGGGAATGGCGTATCATGTCCACATGGTAGCGCCGCTCTTACGATCCGGATTACTTGCCGCCGCGACGGCCTGGCTTGCCGCAAGCTCGGCAGGAACACAGGATCAACTGGATCAATTGCGGGACCGGCTTGAACAAGCGCCCGCATCGCCACAGGTCAGTAGCGCCCTGACCGCAGCGATTGCCGAATGGAAGCAATTGCAGCAGCCGAACAGCTATTCGTTCGATGATTATTCCCGGTTTCTGCTCGCGCATCCCGGCTGGCCGAACGAAACGTTATTGCGGCGCGCTGCAGAGCGCGCACTGGACACGACAAGCTGGTCTCCGGGTGTTGCGGTCAGCTATTTTCGGCGCTTCCCGCCGCTAACCGGGACCGGCCAGGTCCGCTTTGCCGAAGCAATGGCGGCTGTTGGCCTGACCAACGAGGCAAATGCTGCGGCGCGCGCGGCCTGGGTACAGGGAACGCTTCCCGCCAGTGACGAAGCAAAGATACTCGATCGATTTGCCAGCGTGCTGACGACTGCTGACCATGAAACACGCATGGACCGGTTGCTCTGGCAGGGCGCAACCAGCTCGGCACAACGCCAGCTGGCTTTTGTCGGCAACGACCACCGCGCGCTTTATGCAGCGCGGCTTGCCCTGCGCACCAACAGCCCCGATGCGGCGACAATCGCCGTCGCGACGGCCGATCAATTTGCAAATGATGCCGGTTATGTCGCGGATCGCGCAATCTGGTTGCGCAACAATGGGTCGGCGGCAACGGCACGAAGCTGGCTCGCCCAGCCGCGCACACTTGCGACCCGACCCGGCAACGCGGAAAAATGGTTTGAAACCCTGTTGACCAATGCCCGCGGTGCAGCAGCCGACGCGCAATATTCAACGGCCTACAACATCGCCCGTCAGGTGGATGATGCCTATCCGCCCGGCACCGACGTTAGCGAACGCCCCTATGGCGAGCGCGACGACTACACCAGCCTGGTGTGGCTGGCGGGGCAGACCGCGATGAAATCGCTGGCACGGCCCGGTGATGCCATTGCCATGTTCGAACGCTATGCGGGGGGGTCACAGACCCCGGGCACGCGCGCGAAAGGTCTGTTCTGGGCCGGCCGTGCCGCTGATGCCGCGGGCCAGCGTGATCAAGCAATCGGCTATTACGCCCGCGCAACCGAATTGCGTGACCAGTTTTATGGCCAGCTTGCGACCGAAAGGCTCGGCCGGGCGTTGACCGCGCCGACCAACATCAACGGGGCTCGTCCCGTTGATCCGGCGGTGCGCGCGGCTTTCTATAGCAGCGAGGTTGTTCGCGTAGCGCGCTATCTCGGCACGACGGGCGCGCATGAGGATCAGACGGCGTTTATCCGGCAGATCGCGCTCGCGGCGAAAACCGAAACCGATCATGTTCTGGCCAATGAATTGTCACGCACGCTGGGCAGACCGGATCTGGGCGTGATGGTCGGGCGGAGCGCGCTCAAAAACGGGCTGACGGATTATGTCGCGGCCGGCTTTCCCAGCGTCCGCGTCCCGGACGGCCAGGTTGACGCCTGGACGATGATCCACGCCATTGCGCGCCAGGAAAGTCAGTTCGACCGCGCCGCGGTGAGCCATGCCGGTGCGCGCGGGCTGATGCAGCTGATGCCCGGTACCGCGAGCGATACTGCCCGCAAGCTTGGGCTCAGCTATGATCGCGACGCGCTGACCACCGATACCGATTACAACATCCAGCTCGGCTCAACCTATTTCCAGAAAATGTACGCCTATTATGGCAGTTATCCGCTGGCGGTGGCGGCCTATAATGCCGGGCCGGGCAATGTGAACAAATGGCTGGCCGCCAATGGCGATCCGCGATCAGGCAGCGTTGACATGATCGACTGGATCGAGGCGATTCCGATTTTTGAAACCAAAAATTATGTACAGCGCGTGCTGGAAAATGCGGTGGTCTATGACCTGCTCAACCCGCAACATGCCCGGTCAACCGGCAATGCGCGGCTAAGCTGGTATCTGGGGCGCAAGCCGGGCTGATCCCCTGCCCCCGCCATGATTGACCAGCCCAACTACATCACGCCCGCCGGCTACGCATCGTTGCGCGCGGAATATGACGCGTTGCTGGGGGAGGAACGCCCGCGCATCGTCGACGTGGTGTCATGGGCGGCCGGCAATGGCGACCGGTCCGAAAATGGCGATTATATCTATGGTCGCAAACGGCTCCGGGAGATTGATCGGCGGCTGGGCTGGCTGAGCAAGCGGATGAAGGCCGCCAAGGTTGTCGATCCTGCCGCGCAGCCAGACCGCAGCCGCGTGTGGTTCGGCGCCACAGTTACCATCGCCGATGAAGACGATCACCAGCGCGTGCTGACATTGGTCGGCGACGACGAGACCGATGCAAGCGCAGGGCGGATCGGCTGGAATGCACCCATCGCGCGCGCATTGCGCGGAGCCGCGACGGGCGATGTCCGCCGCGTGACACTGCCAGCGGGCGAGCGGGAGTATGAGGTGATAGCGATAACCTATGATGAGGTCAGCAATGAATGATGAATCTGCGCCCCGAAACATTGCACTGCTGATCGACGCCGACAACGCGAGTTATCACGCGCTGGACCCTGTTCTTACCGTTTTAGCAGAACTTGGTACCGTCAACATCCGACGAGTCTATGGAAATTGGTCGAAACCTGCGCTCAAAAACTGGCAGGCGATGACGATCAAGCATGGGATCGAGCCCCAGCAGCAATTTGACGTGACAAAAGGCAAAAATGCGACTGACATGAAAGTAACCATCGACGCCATGGACCTGTTGTTTCGGGGTCGTGTGGAAGGCTTTGGAATCATGTCTTCAGACGCGGATTTCATGCCGCTCGCGATGCGCATTCGGCAAGACGGACTGCCGGTCTATGGCTTTGGCAACCAGAATACGCCTGAGGGTTTCAGGCAGGCATGCACGCGCTTCATCGACGTTGATATATTGATGAAGACCGATCAACAAGCTGTCGAACATCCGACCGCAAACCCTGTCGATAACGGTCAGAAAACCGATCAGTCCGCCGCGACCCCCGTTAATACGAGTCCGAAGATCGACAATGACGTAATCAAGCTGCTCATTGATGCCTATGATGCTTCAAAACATGATGCTCAGGGTTATGTCAGCTTGTCCCATATGGGCCAAATCGCGGGCAACCGTTCCAGCTTTGATGCGCGCAATTACGGCTTCAGGCGATTGTCTGATCTTCTCGAATCAATTTCAAACTTCACCATCGAACGCCGCGATTCGGGCCATATTTATGTTCGGCGCGTTCGCTAGCGCGTCAGCTTCTTATACGCCAATCGTGTCGGGCGATCCGCTGCGTCGCCCAGGCGGCGTCTTTTGTCCTCTTCATAGCTTTCGAAGTTGCCTTCGAACCATTCGACGTGGGAATTGCCCTCGAATGCGAGAATATGCGTTGCCAGCCGATCCAGAAAGAAGCGATCATGGCTGATCACCACCGCGCAGCCGGCGAAGCTTTCCAGTGCTTCTTCAAGCGCGCGCAGCGTTTCCACGTCGAGATCGTTGGTCGGTTCGTCGAGGAGGAGCACATTGCCGCCCTCTTTGAGCATCTTGGCAAGGTGGACGCGGTTGCGTTCACCGCCCGAAAGCTGGCCAACCTTTTTCTGCTGGTCCTGCCCCTTGAAGTTGAAGGCGCCGACATAGGCGCGGGTCCCGACTTCCTGCTTGCCGAAACGGAACACGTCTGAACCGTCAGACACTTCTTCCCACACCGTCTTGTCGGGCGACAGATGGTCACGGCTCTGGTCGACATAACCAAGCTTCACCGTCTGCCCGACCTCGATCTCACCGCCATCTGGCTGTTCCTGTCCGGTGATCAGCTTGAACAGCGTCGATTTGCCGGCGCCGTTCGGCCCGATCACGCCAACGATTCCACCCGGCGGCAGATTGAAGTCGAGGTTTTCGAACAACAGCTTGTCGCCATACGCCTTGGTCAGCCCCTTGGCCTCGATCACGCGACCGCCCAGCCGCTCGGGCATCTGGATCAGGATCGCGGCCTTGCCAACGGTGCGGTTTTCCTGCGCTTTCACCAGTTCATCGAACGCCCGGATGCGGGCTTTGGATTTGGTCTGGCGCGCCTTTGGGGTCTGGCGAATCCAGGCAAGTTCGTCCTGGATTGCCTTTTGCTTGCCGGCTTCCTCGCGCTCTTCCTGCTCGAGCCGCTTGGCCTTCTTTTCAAGATAGCCGGAATAATTGCTCTCATAGGTATAATAACGCCCACGATCGAGCTCGAGCACCCAATTGACGACATTATCGAGGAAATATCGATCGTGCGTCACGAGGATGACGTTGCCGGTATATTCCTTCAGGAAGTTTTCGAGCCAGGCAACGCTTTCAGCATCCAGATGGTTGGTGGGTTCGTCGAGCAGCAGAATATCCGGCTTTTCGAGCAGCAGCTTGCAAAGCGCAACGCGCCGTTTTTCGCCGCCCGACAGATTGTCGACGGGGCTGTCGCCGGGCGGGCAGCGCAACGCTTCCATCGCCTGTTCCAGCTGGCTGTCGAGCGCCCACCCGTCGACCGCATCGATCTTGGTCTGGAGATCGCCCATTTCCTCCATCAGCGCGTCAAAATCGGTGTCATCCTTGGGATCGCCCATTTCCGCAGAAATGGCATTGAACCGTTCCACCATGGCCGCCACCGGCCCCGCGCCGTCGCGGACATTACCGATGACATCTTTGGTCGGGTCGAGCTGCGGCTCCTGCGGCAGATAGCCGACCTTGATTCCTTCGGCCGCCCAGGCCTCGCCCGAATAGTCGGTGTCGATGCCGCCCATGATCTTCATCAGCGTCGATTTGCCCGACCCGTTGGGGCCAATGATTGCAATCTTCGCCGACGGCAGAAACTGCAGATGAATGTCTTTCAACACCGGCTTGCTGGCACCGGGGAAGGTCTTGGTCAGACCCTTCATGACGTAAGTATATTGAACGGCCATGGCGGGCACGTGCTCCGTGGTTTTGATGCGGGTGTCTATCCGGGGATTTTCGATGGCGCATGTAGCGAGCGAGCGGTGGATTGGCAAACCCCGGAACGGTGGTTAGGCAAGGTGCTTATGAGAAAAATCACCATCACTGTCCTCGTCGCCACCGCCAGCATCGCCCATCCTGCCGCTGCCCAGCGTGGTATCGCCTTGCCCCCGCCCGCCGCCGTTGATCCAAAAGTCGCGGCGTTGCGCGATGCCGCGCTGCAGGACGATGTGGCGTTCAGCATCGTCGAAGGGCTGACGACCGAGGTCGGACCGCGACTTGCCGGGACCGAGGCAGAAGCGCGGGCGCGATCATGGGCGGTCCGCAAGCTGACCGAACTCGGCTTTGCCAATGTCCATATCGAAAAAGCGATGATGGACACCTGGGTCCGGGGTGAAGAAACCGCCGAGGTCGTCGGCCCATTTCCACAAAAGCTGCGATTGACGGCGCTGGGCGGGTCGGGAGCAACCCCCGCCGCCGGCATCACCGCGCCGATTGCCTATTTTGCGAGTTTCGCGGATCTGGCCGCTGCGCCTGATGGCAGCCTGGCCGGCAAGATCGCCTTCGTCTCCAACGCAATGGTCGCGACGCAGGACGGGTCGAGCTATGGCACCTTTGGGCTGGCGCGTTTTATCGGCCCCAATGTCGCGGCCAAGAAGGGCGCGGTTGCCATCGTGATCCGGTCGATCGGGTCTGATCATGGCCGGGGGCCCCACACCGGGCAAACCAATTTCGCCAAGGACGTCAAACCCATTCCCGCCGCCTCCTTGTCAGTTGCCGACGCAGACAATCTGTCGCGCATGGTGAAGCGCGGCAAGCCGATCACGCTGCACCTGGTGTTGACGCCGCGCAACATTGGCATGACCGAAACCGGCAATGTCATCGCCGAGGTCCCCGGGACCGATCCAACCGCCGGAATCGTGCTGGTAGGCGGGCATCTCGACAGCTGGGATCTGGGTACGGGTGCAATCGATGATGGAGCCGGCGTTGCGATTACCGCGGCCGCCGCCAAGCGGTTGCTGGACGGCCCACCCCCGCGCCGAACGATCCGGGTAGTGTGGTTTGGCGATGAGGAAACTGGCGGGGCAGGATCAAAAGCCTATTTCGACGCCCATAAAATGGAAAAGCACGCCCTGGCGGCCGAATCCGATTTTGGCGCCGACCGGATCTGGCGCTTCGCCGTCAATCTGCCCGACGCTGCCAAGCCGATCGGCGACCGGCTGACCAGCGCGCTTTCACCGCTGGGCATTGTAAAATCGGCCGCCAAGGCGGGCGATGGCGCCGACATCGCGCCGTTGGTGCTGTCCGGCGTGGCCGCGATCGACCTGAACCAGTCAGGCCTGCGCTATTTCGATTTTCACCACACGCCCGAAGATACGCTGGATCGCATCGAGCCTGAACAATTGCGCCAGAATGTCGCCGCCTGGACGGCGATGCTGGCAATCGTTGCCAACGCCCCGGAAGACTTGCTCCCCGTTGCGCCGAAAAAGGATCAATAGGATGATGCCCCCACCTCGCCGCTCGATCAGCCCTCCCCGCCCGATGAAGATCGCGGCTCTGGTGATCCTGGTTGCGCTGTCGGCATGCAGCCGAACCGGCAATCAGACCGAACTGGGCGGCGATGCCATGGATAACAATATGGCCGCGATGGCCGATCAAATGGAAGCGACCGCCAATAATCGCGCGGACGCCATGGCCGGCGGTATGATGGACGATGCCGCCAACGGGATGGCCAGCGACACCGATCCGACCAGCAGCGGCAACGGCAACGCAGCAGCGCCAGAGGATGAATGATCGGCCGCGGGCCCAGGAAAATCCCCGGACGGATCATCATTAAAAGGCGCCCATCGGGACATTGCCGCCATCACCCTGGGTGCCATCGCCCTTGCCCGATCTGCCCGGATAGGCGTACCCGATAGCATCTGCCCGAACGGAGCCCGGTCCCCTTATGCTTGCTCGCCTTTCCCGCTTCGTTTTTTTCGCGCTCTGCTTTGGCCTTTTGTGGCTCAGTGTCGGGATGACCCATGGGGGTTTCTGGGGGATTGTCGCGGTCGCCATCCCCGTCCTGCTGATCATGCTGGGCATTTATGACCTGACCCAGACCCAGCATGCGCTGCTTCGTAACTATCCGGTGATCGGCCATGTCCGCTGGTTGGTGGAAATGATCCGCCCCGAAATCCGGCAATATCTGTTGGAGGCCGATGACGAAGCGACGCCGTTCACGCGCGCCCAGCGATCGTTGGTTTATCGCCGCGCCAAAGGGGTATCGTCGGACCACCCGTTCGGCACGATCATGGATGTCTACAAGGATGATTATGAATTCATCCAGCATTCGATGCGCCCGGTCGATGCGCCAGACCCCAAATCATTTCGTATCACGATCGGCAACGATCAGTGCGCCCAGCCCTATTCCGCGAGCATCCTGAATATTTCCGCCATGAGCTTTGGGTCGTTGTCGGCGGCGGCAATCCGCGCGCTCAACAAGGGCGCGGCAATGGGCAATTTCTATCACGATACGGGGGAAGGATCGATCAGCCGCTATCACCGCGAGGGTGGCGGCGATCTGGTCTGGGAACTGGGCAGCGGCTATTTTGGGTGCCGGACCGATCAAGGCATGTTTGATCCCGATAGATTCGCCAGTCAGGCGGGCTCGGCCCAGGTCAAAATGATCGAGATCAAGCTGAGTCAGGGCGCCAAACCCGGCCATGGAGGCATCCTGCCCGCTCAAAAAGTTACCCCCGAAATCGCTGAAACGCGCGGCGTGCCGCTGGGACAGGATTGTATTTCGCCCGCCCGTCATTCTGCCTTTTCGACGCCGACCGAGATGATGGCGTTCATCACCCAGCTTCGTCAATTGTCAGGTGGCAAGCCGGTCGGCTTTAAATTGTGCATCGGCCATCCATGGGAATTCATGGCGATCGTCAAGGCGATGCTGGCAACCGGCGTGGTGCCTGATTTCATCGTTGTCGATGGTGGTGAAGGCGGCACCGGCGCAGCACCGGTTGAATTCAGCGACCATATCGGCACGCCGCTGCGCGAAGGGTTGTTGTTCGTCCACAATACATTGGTCGGGGCGGGCCTGCGTGAGCAAATACGGATTGGCGCCGCGGGGCGGATCGTCAGCGCGTTCGACGTGGCAACCGTGATTGCGATCGGTGCCGATTGGGCGAACGCCGCGCGCGGTTTCATGTTCGCGCTGGGGTGCATCCAGTCGTTGTCATGCCACACCAATAAATGTCCGACAGGCGTCGCAACTCAGGATCCGTTGCGCCAGCGCGCGTTGGTGGTCCCCGACAAGGCAGAACGCGTCCGCCGCTTTCACGACCGGACCGTGCATGTGCTTGCAGACATGCTCGCGGCGTCGGGCCTTTCACACCCCGACGAACTTGGCCCGCACCATCTGTTCCGCCGGGTCAGCGATACCCAGGTCCTGCCCTTCGACGAAGTACTGACCTTTCTGAAGCCCGGATCGCTGATCGATGACAGCGCGCCTTTTCCCTATTATCGTAGCAATTGGGACCGCGCACGGGCAGAACGCTTCGGTGCGGTGATGTAACGGTCAGCGCCGACCGCGCAACGCAACGATGCCGGTCGCGCTCAGCAAGGCGGCGGCGACCAGATACCCGCCGACCAGCCCAAGGCCGCCGCGTTCGGCGAGCAATTGCGCAATAACCGGGGTCAGCCCGCCACCAATGATCCCGCCGACATTGAAGGCCACCGAGGTGGCGGTATAGCGCACCTGCACCGGGTACAGACCAGTCAGCCAGGCGCCCAGCGGGCCATAGACAAAGCCCATCACCAGCAGCGCGAAGGCCAGGAAGAGGAACGCCCCCGACAATGTGCCGCTGCCCAACAGCGGAGCAATCAGATATCCAGCAACCACCGTGCCGGCACAGCCGGCCAGCAAAACCGCATCGGGTCGCCACCGGTCTGATGCCCAGCCGGCGATGCCGATACCCAGCGCCATGAACAGGATCGCGCCCAGCTGAATCTCCAGGAAACTTTGCCGCGCATAGCCCAGTTGTGTGGTTCCATATCCGAGCGCAAAGGCCGTCGCGATGTAATAAATGGCAAAGCAGGCAACGACCCCCAGCGTCCCCGCCGCAACCGCGCCGAAATGGCTCCGCAACACGGTCCGCAACGGCAAAATGGGCGGCGCGCTGATGTCAGCCGCATCGCGAAACGCTGGTGTTTCGACCAGGGTCAACCGAACCCACAAGCCGAGCGCGACGAGACTGACGCTCGCCAGAAACGGGATTCGCCACCCCCAGGCCACAAATTGCGCAGGCGTCAGCACCGCCCCCAGCAACAGGAAAAAACCATTGGCGGCAATAAAACCAATCGGCGCGCCAAGCTGGGGTACCGATCCGAAGCGTCCACGCCATCCCGGCGGCGCATTCTCGACCGCCAGCAGCGCAGCGCCGCTCCATTCGCCGCCAAGGCCGATCCCCTGCCCCAACCGCAACAAGCACAACAGCGCCGGTGCAACCCAGCCCACCATTGCATAGGTGGGCAGCAGGGCGATGGCGGCGGTCGACAGCCCCATCAGCAGCAACGACGCAACCAGCGTCGATTTACGGCCGACCCGGTCGCCGAAATGACCAAAGATGATGCCGCCCACCGGACGCGCCAGAAACGCCAGACCAAAGCTGGCATAGGCCGACAGCAATTGCGCAGAGGGTGAACTGGACGGAAAGAATATCGGCCCGAACACAAGGCTGGTCGCCGTTGCGTAAATATAGAAATCGTAGAATTCGACCGATGTCCCGATCAGGCTCGCAACAAGCACCCGGGGAATGCCCGCGGCTGCGACAGGTGCCGATGCTGGCGCCACGAACCTCTCCATCGGGCGAAATGGTCGGGGAGACAGGATTGCGCCTTCTCGTCCAACATTTTCTAATGATTTTAGAAGGTTAGCGAGCGTTTTTCGGGTTACCTGCACCCTTACCAACACTCGCTTCACCGCAGTTTCTGCACGCTTTGCCGCACTTCCGTGGTCGCAGGCCGTTCCGTGCTGTTCCAGCGCGTCATCATCATAACAAACGCCGCGCACGTTGCAATCCCAAGCACAAAAGCTCCCAAAACCCATTTGTTTTGCCGGTCGGCAGTGCGTGCTGATTCGACAAAACCCGTCAGCTCGCGGGTAATTGCGACGAAGCTGTTTTCGGCGCTTTGCAGGGACTGACGCTCGCTTGCTCTGGCCGCAGCACCCGCCGCATTGATCTGGGCTGCCAGCTTATCGGGCGTCACCATCAGGGCCGGTGCCTCGCGCAGCTTACGATAGTGGTCCGCCAAGGCCTGGGTCGCACCACGGATTTCCGCCAGTGTTTCGGTATAGTCGGGAATGTCGATCGTCGTCGGTGCCGCCGCAAGCTGCTGAACGGCAAGCCGCAGGGTCGTCACCTCCAAACGTAATGTGTCGAAGGCCATCGCCGCTGGATCGATCGCGCCGGTCGTCACGGGTTCCTTTTCCATTGTTCGTCTCCTTTACATGCCGATGCCAAGGCCGCGTCCGCGACCAAGACCGAGTGTTTCATGAAGCTGATGGGCGATGCCGCCTGATCCGCTGGCGCGAAGGCCAAGTTCAATCTTGCGATTGCGCAGCAAGGAATCGACCTGCGGGTCACGCTCCAGGCTCTTGGCCATTGCCCCCATGCTGGCAGATACCGCCTGTGCCCGACTGTCGTTGCCAGTCTGGAAAGCCTGATCGCGCTGGCGGTGCAGCCGCTGCCAATTCTCGACAAAGCGGTCGGCGCGCATGGCCGGGTTGGTGCGGATTTCGGCCTCAAGCTGCATCGCGCGGATGGCATTGGCAGTGCGCCCACTTGCTGCTTGCCCGACAAGTTCGGGCTGCCTACGAAACGCCGCCGAAAGGTCACTGCCCGCCTCAGGGCGGATGTCGTTCAATCCGGCAAACGCTCTTTCCCGCGCAGCAATCTGGTGCGGCATGGGTTCCAGGCCCTTGGCGGCGGTGCGCTCGATGTCCGCCACGGCACGGGCGTAGCGTTCGACCCCACGCCCGATGTCGAGCGTTCCGGCTTTTGGCTTTTGCT
>JAIELC010000027.1 GCA_019753375.1 Sphingomonas sp. | reverse complement strand
TTGATCGTCGATCGCGGGAACAGGTGCTTTTCATCCCATTCCCCGGCAAAGGGGGTGATCCGGTCAGCCGTGAATTTGCGGGCCAGATCCTGGATCTCGCGCTGATCGTCGGTCAGATCAAATTGGTTGGTCATGTTCAGCCCATGGTCGGAATGACGAAAGCGTTTTCGGTATCGCCAACGCCGCCATCAGGCCAGCGCTGGGTCACGGTTTTGATCTTGGTCCAGAACTTCACGCCTTCCATCCCGTGCTGGTTGGTGTCCCCGAACGCACTGCGCTTCCAGCCGCCGAAGCTGTGATACGCCACCGGCACCGGGATCGGCACATTGATACCGACCATCCCGACATTGACGCGCGCTGCAAATTCACGCGCGGCATGGCCGTTGCGCGTGAAAAGCGCGACACCATTGCCATATTGATGCTCGCTCGGCAGGCGCAGCGCTTCTTCAAAATCCCTGGCGCGGACGATTTGCAGCACCGGGCCGAAAATCTCTTCCTTATAGCTTTGCATGTCGGGCTTGACGTGATCGAACAGGCTGGGACCGATGAAAAAGCCCTTTTCATGGCCCTGCAGGCTGAACCCGCGCCCGTCGACGACCAGTTCCGCGCCTTCATCAACGCCAGTCTGAATCCAGTTTTCCACCCGCGCCTTGTGCGCCGCGTTCACCACCGGGCCGTAATGCGCCTCGGCATCGCTCGACACACCCACGCGCAGCGCAGCGATCGCGGGCAGCAGTTTCTCGCGCAGCGCTTCCGCGGTCTTGTCGCCAACCGGGACGACGACCGGCAACGCCATGCAGCGTTCGCCCGCCGACCCAAAGGCCGCACCCGAAAGCTCGGCAACAACCTGATCCAGATCGGCATCGGGCATCACGACGCCGTGGTTCTTGGCGCCGCCCATTGCCTGCACGCGCTTGCCCGCATCGACGCCGCGCCGATAGATATAATGGGCGACATCGGACGATCCGACAAAGCTGACCGCGCTGATCGCCGGGTGATCGAGGATCGCGTCGACCATTTCCTTGTCGCCGTTCACGACCTGCAAAATGCCTTCGGGAGCGCCGGCTTCCTGCATCAGCTGCGCCAGCCGCACCGGCACGCTGGGGTCACGTTCGCTTGGCTTCAGGATGAACGCATTGCCACAGGCAATCGCCACCCCAAACATCCACATCGGGATCATCGCCGGAAAGTTGAACGGGGTGATACCGGCGCCGATCCCCAGCGGCTGGCGCATCGAGTACACGTCAATGCCGGGCCCTGCGCCCTGCGTATAGTCGCCCTTCAACAAATGCGGGACCCCGCAGGCAAATTCGATCACGTCGAGCCCGCGCTGCACATCGCCCTTCGCGTCTGCGACAACCTTGCCGTGCTCCGACGACAATAGCTGCGCCAGTTCGTCGATATTGGCTTCGACCAGCCGTTTGAATTCGAACATCACGCGCGCCCGGCGCTGCGGGTTGGTTGCCGCCCAGCCCGGCTGAACCTTCAGCGCGGCCGCGACCGCGCGTTCCAGATCAGCCGCCGTCCCCAGCACCACCCGTGCCTGCACCGCGCCCGTATTGGGATCAAACACATCGCTTTGCCGCGATCCACCGCCGCCCGAATGACCCACGATATGATGATCGATACTACGCATGACTATCTCCCACGGCCGTGCCGCCGACTCGATTTTTTGTAATTAAATTACCGATGCCACAAGCCAGTCGGGCTGTCAGCCGGGGCAATGCACAGCGCGCACCCAATCGCGCCAATTTCTTCGCGTCACGTCGAACTGATGCGCCAGATCGCCAGATCCCGGGCAGGAATGACGGGGCCGCCGAGCAGATAATGCGCTCCCGGCGGGGCGGGGGTGTCGACCGCAACAGCGGCGTAGTTGAGCGCAAATGCCAGCGTGCCGCGCGTCCTGAGCCGCAGATCATGGGCGAGCCGCACGGTCGCGATGCCGATCGTCGCGCATAATTGTTCGAAAAGCTCGACCAGGAACGCGTCATCGGTCAGCGTGGCCAGATAATGGGCCTTGCCTGCCCTGACCAGCGCCGGGCGGTCATCGGCGTAACGAGCAAGAACGTCGCAACTGCCCGGATCGACCGATTCGCGCCACATCGTGCTGGCATGGGTGCGATCCCCCAGCCGGATCGTCTCAGGACAGTCGGGGCGCAGTGTTTCGGTCGACAGGATTCGGATGGGCAACAGGGCGCGCAGCGGGCCGGGGGGCAGGCCGTCGACAATGGTGACGTCTTTGGTTTTGGCGCCGGAACGCGGGCCGAACAGCAGCGTGGCGCCGCTTTGCGCCAGTTGCTCGACGAACCCCGCATCCGGCATCGCCAGGCAGGGCGCCAGGATCAACCGATAGCCCGCGACATCGCCGCCCGGCGCGACAAAATCGACATCGAGCCCCAGCGCACGCAGCGCCCGGTACCAATCGAGCAAGACGCGGGTGTAATCATAGCTGTCGCCTTGCCGCTCCACCTCGTTCAGCCATTGGGCTTCGGTATCGACGATCAGCGCGACGCTCGCCTTGGCGGCCGGGTTTCCGGTCAGGTCGATCCCGCTCAATTCGGCGGCAAGGCGTTCAATCTCCGGCCATGCCTCGGCTTCGCTGTTATCGGGCCGACGCAGTCCGGCGTGCATCTGTTCCTGCGCGAACGGTACCTGGCGCCAGCGAAAATAGCTGACGACATCAGCGCCGTGCGCAAAGGCTTCCCAGCTCCACAGCCGCACCATGCCGGGTGCCGGGCTTGGATTATGGCCAGCCCAGTTCACCGGCCCGGGTTGCTGTTCCATGACCCAGAAGGACCGACCCGTCAGGCAGCGCGTCTGGTCAAAGAAAAACGCGCCGAAATCGGGGTGACCCGTGCGCATATAGGGCCGGAATTCGGCCGCCGTTGCCCGCTGCATCACCAGATCGGTGCGGCCGAGCGGATAATTGTCATAACTCGCAAAATCGAGCGGCGCGGCAAGCGCGTGATTGTCGACCCCGGTTTCGTTCATCGGGATAAAATTATGGGTAATGAAGCGGCCGGGCGCATGCGCGCGCAGGATCGCAACCATGTCGCGATGGAACGCCACGACCCGATCGGACGCGTAGCGTTTGAACGCCATGCGGTGCGCCGGGCTGGTTTCGGTCACCGCACCAAAGGGCAGCTCGATTTCGGCGAAATCGCGGTACTCCATCGACCAGAACACATTGCCCCAGGCGGCGTTGAGCGCGGCAATACTGCCGTAGCGATCGCGACACCAGGCGCGGAAGCCGTCGCGCGCCGCGTCTGACGCGCTGAGCGTCGTGTCGTGACAGCTGATCTCATTATCGGTCTGCCAGCCGGCGACTGCAGCATGTTGGCCATAGCGTTCGGCAAGCACGGTGGTGATCCGCATCGCTTCCCGGTGATAATTGGCGCTGGAAAAATCATAATGCCGCCGCGATCCGAAACCGCGCACCCGCCCGGTAGCGGGATCGACGGGCAAGATATCGGGATGGCGATCAATCAGCCATTTCGGCGGGGTTGCGGTCGGCGTGCCGATTACGACCTTCAGCCCCGCAGCGCCCAGCGTTTCGATCGCACGGTCAAACCAGCCGAAATCATACCGGCCAGGATCAGGCTCCAGCCGCGACCAGGCAAATTCGCCGATCCGGACATAGGAAAGCCCCAGCGCGGCCATGCTGGCGGCATCGTCTGCCCAACAGGCTTCGGGCCAGTGTTCGGGATAGTAACAGACACCCAGCACGATGATGATCCTTTTGCAGTCAGGGTCCGCGAACTGTCGATCAGTGGCTGGCTCGCAATTCGCCGCTACACCAAACAACCAGGTGTGAAAATCATCTGGTGGCTACGGAGGAGGGCTATCGAACAGCGCGGAGGCGAATATTGCGCCGGTCACTGCCCCCGCCAGCTGTGCGATCATGAACATGCCAACATCGGCCGGAGCAATGCCTGCAAAGCTGTCAGTCAAACTTCGCGCGACGGTTATTGCCGGGTTGGCAAAGCTGGTTGACGAGGTGAACCAATAGGCGGCCGAAATATAGCAAGCGACACTGATCGGCACCCAACTTGGCCGGTGGCGGACGGTTCCAACAATGGTCATCATCAACCCGAAGGTGGCAATGCCTTCCCCCATCCATTGTCCAATTCCCGAGCGCGGCCGGACAGACCATTGCAATATCGGCAGGTCGAACATCAGATGCGCCGCCCAGACACCGACAATGCCGCCTAACGACACGACAACCGAATAGGCCATGGCATCCCACCACCGCAGATCGCCACGCATCGCCGCCACAAGGCTTACCGCCGGATTGAAATGGGCGCCGGAAATCGGGCCAATCATCGTGATCAGGACAAACAAGATCGCACCCGTCGCCATCGTATTCGCCAGGAGTGCAACCGCAACATTTCCACCGGCCAGCCGCTCCGCCATGATTCCTGAACCAACCACGGTCGCAAACAGGAAAAATGCGCCGACCGCTTCGCCAAGCAATCGGCGCGGCAATGCAACGGTCATGACCGAAGTCTCCGCAAGGCGCCGGTACCGCCCCTCCGGTTGGGCAGCGGTGTCCTGGCCATCATGGCGCCTTGATTATTTCGCCATCTTCTTTGGCGAAATCGTCGGCAAGCGCGGTTGGCAGAATGTCCAGAACGATTTCCGACGGTCGGCAAAGCCGCACCCCCAGCGGGGTCTGGACAATCGGCCGGTTGATCAGAATCGGCGCCGCCATCATCGCATCGATCAGCGCGTCGTCGCTCAGCGTTTCGTCGTCCAAACCCATCTCGACGAAGGGCGTTCCTTTCTGACGAAGCAGGGCGCGCGGCGTCAGCCCGGCGGCGGCGATCAGCGCGGTCAGCGTCTCGCGGCTGGGGGGTGTTTTCAGATATTCGATTACTACGGGTTCGGCACCGCTTGCGCGGATCATCGCCAGCGTGTTGCGCGACGTGCCGCATGCCGGGTTGTGCCAGATGACGATCTGTTCACTCATTGATGTTTCCCACCCCTTGTTCGACGCCACAAAGCGATACCGCGAGCGACCGTTGTGAGGCAATCCGGTCCGTCACCGCGTGCTGCCAGCGGCTGGCCGAACAGCTGGGCGCGCCCCGGACACGAAAAAGCCCGCCGTCCCAATAGGAAAGCGGGCTTTTAATGGTGGGCGTGGCAAGGATTGAACTTGCGACCCCTGCGATGTCAACACAGTGCTCTACCACTGAGCTACACGCCCACGAGGCGCGCGCTTTAGCCAAGGGCCGTGCCGCGCGCAAGCGAATTGGGAGATTATGTCAGGTCAGCCCGCTCGCGCTGCCCAATTCAAACATGCGATCCACTTCAAGCACCAGATCGCGCAGGTGGAACGGCTTGGACAGGACGCGCGCCTGGGGCATTGATTTTCCCGCCTTCAGCGTCACGGCAGCGAAACCGGTAATGAACATCACCCGCAATTTGGGGTCCATTTCGGCAGCCTTCTGCGCCAGTTCGATACCGTCCATTTCCGGCATCACGATATCGGTCAGCAACAGATCAAAATGGTCCGTTTCCAGCAGGGGAATCGCGGCTGTGCCCCGATCGACCGCACTGACCGCATAGCCAGCCTTTTCAAGCGCGCGCGTCAGATAATCGCGCATCACCTGATCGTCTTCGGCAAGCAATATTCTGATCATCAAGGCCCCTCGATCCATGGCCGACGGTGTATGCGCCAATCGCTTGAAACTTTCCAGATGGTCTGGCGGCAGAATGATTGCGACGATCAGATTGAGCGCCTAGGTCATGGTAGCGATGTCCACGGGTTCGGTTCCTGCCATATCATTTGATCGTCACGGGCCGCCAATGCCTGTCAGCCCGATCATCTTGTCCGTGCCCCATGCCGGCAGGGAGTACCCCGCGGCGATGCTGTCCGCGCTTCGGCTGCCGATTGACGCGCTGCTGTCGCTGGAGGATCGCTTCATTGACCAGGTGGCGTTGACCGCGCGCCGCCAGGAAACCCTGTACGTCCAGCGGCCCGCACGCGCGTGGATCGATCTGAACCGCAGCGAACATGAACGAGACCCCAAATTGGATGACGGCGCCGACCGCCGCACCATGCCAACCGAATCGATCAAACTGCGCAGCGGGCTGGGGCTGGTGCCGCGCCGGATTGCCGACGGCGGCGATATCTGGCGGCGCCGGCTGCGCGGTGATGAAGTCGATGCGCGGATTGCCAACGATTATCGTCCCTATCACGCCGCGCTTGGCGCCACGCTGGCGGCCGCCCGGGCACGCTTCGGGATTGCGATCCTGCTCGATATCCATTCGATGCCGCCGCTCGGTGCGCCCGATGACGCGGCCCGGATTGTCTTTGGCGATCGCTTTGGCAGGGCGGCGGCCAGCGCGATCGTGGCGCGTGCCGAAGCGGCAGCCGACTCGCATGGCGTCCGCCATGCGCTCAACACGCCCTATTCGGGCGGCCATATCCTTGACCGGCACGCGCGACCGAATCAGGGGATTCACGCGGTTCAGGTCGAATTTGATCGATCGCTGTATCTTGATGCCCTGCTGGACCAGCCGGGCACGGGCCTGCCTGCGGCGGCGGTCCTGCTGCGGTCGATCATCGACGCGCTCGCGGACGAAGCACTGAGCCTGCGCACGCCGATTGCCGCCGAATAAAAAAACCACCCCGTGCTCGAGGAGCACGAGGTGGCCAAGGTTCAGGGAGGAGACACGCCCGAAGGCGTGCCGCAGAGCCAGGCGAAAGGGGGGAAGCCCGGCTCTACCCTCAAAATATAGGCGGCTGCTTCGCGGTGTTCAAGCCGGCGAATGCGCAATCTTGCTGTATTTTTAGATAGACAGTTCCGGCGTTGGAATTTTGCCGAGCTGCGCCTGGCGTTCAAAGATTTCGCGCATCAGGCCCAGCGAAAAAAGATGGGCGTAGAGCAACGGCAACAACCCCGACTGGGCAATCTTGCGCAGCTGATCCCCGCGCAGATTGTTCAGCTTTTCCTGATCAATCATCTGGAATCCGCGGTAGACGAAGGGCTTGTCGGATCCTTCCGGCTGAATCGTCACTTCGCCTTCCATCAGCAAGCCCAGTTCCTGAACTTCCTTCATGAATTGCGCGGTCCGCATGCCGGCTTCTTCGAACATCTGGTTGAATTCCAGCACCGCCTTGGTGACGGCGGTCGGCTCGCCATTTTCGAACAGCGCATCGCCCTCTTCAAATTCGCCCACACCTTCAAAAGACGGGTCGAAGCACAAAGACAGTTCATCGCTGTCAGGCCGCAACCGGGCCAGCATATAGGGGTAGCGACGGATATAGGCCGGAACATAGAAATTGGGTTCGGTAATCTTGCCTTCCGAATCCACAAAAACATTCACGCCTTCGTTCAGGCCCATCAGCGCGAGCGGGATGGCTTCGGGTCCACCGGTGAACACGATCGGCATGAACCGCTGGACAAGCGAGAATTCATCAACGGTCAGCGGAATGGCATGCTGGTCGACCAGAAATGTCGCGCGATCAACCGGCCGGGTCCGGAAGTTGGCGTGAGTCACGCTCGAAAGCGGCTGCACCTCGGTATAAAAGAGCGGCAGTGATTGCGGCGCGCTGGCCATAACAGTCTCCATTAGAATGATAATTTTGCCTTACGCCCCGGATCGGGGCAGAATTGCTGACGGCTCTATGGTGCCGGGGGCGGCGGTGCAAGTCTGACAAGCTTTCCCGGGTTCATAATCTGATGCGGATCGATCGCCGATTTGATGGCGCGGAGCGCAGCCATCCGTGCCGGTGTCGACAGCCGTTCGAGCTCGTCGAGCTTCATCTGGCCAATGCCGTGTTCGGCAGAAATCGACCCCCCCGACGCGACGACCAGATCATTGATAAAGCGCGTGATCGCCGGTGCTTCATCGGCATACCAGCGTGCCGGATCGACGCCATCGGGCGCGCGCACGTGAAAATGCACATTGCCATCGCCCAGATGACCAAAGGCAGTCGCGTGCGTACCCGGATAGCGTTGTTCAGCGGCCCGGGCCGCATCGATCATAAAGCGCGGCATGGCATCCACCGGCACAGAAATATCATGCTGCGCGGCAGGGCCGCTGGCACGCTCGGCTTCGGACAGCGAGTCGCGCAACCGCCAAAACGCATTGGCCTGCGCCTCGCTGGCGGCAATCACGGCATCAAGCACCGCGCCATCGCCAATCGCTGCCGTCAACAATCGTTCGAGAACCTGCGCAGGAGGCTCGGCACCGCGATCGCTGGTCACCGCTTCGATCAGCACATGCCAGGGGTGGCAGCCGGACAGCGGCGATCTGGTATCGGGAATGTGCCGGAGCACGAGCGCGAGCGAATCGCCTGGGACAATCTCAAAGCTTTCGATCTTGTCGGTCGCGCGCTCCATGCGGCGCAGCAAGGCCAGCGCGGCAGCGGGATCGGCGACGCCCGCCCAGGCCACCGCCCGATCGGCAATCGCCGGCACGATCCGGAGCGTTGCAGCAGTGATGATACCAAGCGTTCCTTCTGCCCCGACCATCAACTGGTTGAGGTCATAGCCGCGATTGTCCTTCTTCAGCGGCGCCAGACCGGCATGGACCGAACCGTCGGGCAGCACCGCTTCGATACCGGCAACCAGATTGCGCATCGTCCCGAAGCGCAAAACCTGCGTGCCACCCGCATTGGTTGAGCACAGCCCGCCGATCGTCGCCGATCCGCGCGCGCCCAGCGTCAAGGGAAAGCGCATGCCCCGCGCTTCTGCCGCCGCGTGGAGTTCCGCCAGAATCACGCCGGCTTCGGCCACCGCCAACTGCGCCTCGGGATCAATCGATCGAAGACGGTTCATCCGGCGCAGCGACAGGATCAGCGCAGAGCCGTCTGCCGGTGGCGTTGCCCCGCCGACCATGGAAGTATTGCCGCCCTGGGGGACCAGCGCGACCCCGGCATCATTGGCCATCGCCACGATCATGACGACTTCTTCGGTGCTGGCCGGTGACAATATTGCCGGGGCATCGCCGTGATAGCGTCCCCGCCAGTCGCTCAGCCAGGGCGCGATGTCGTCGCGGTCGGTCGTCACGGCCTTGGGATCAAGGCGATCGCGCAAGGCATTGAGCAGACGGGTCTGGGCGGGCGTCATCACGAACAAGGCTTATACCGCCATTCGCTGCCATGCCAGTTCATCCGATGTTCAAGGATACTCACTATGACGTGGCCGATAATGGCAGGTCCGTCGATTCCAGCAGCAATACTGCTTTCTCTTATGCCTGCTGGCCATGCGCCGGCGGGCGCGGCGGCGCGAGAAGCGCCGCCCCTGGTCGAACTGGCGCAATTGACGTTCCATCAGCGCATCGTCATCCGCATTCCGCAATTGCCCGATCCATCGGCCAGCCGAGCCAATATCCCCGACACCGCACCGGCGCGAATCGTCGAGAAAAAAGGGCCAAAATGCGTCGCGACCGGCTCAATCGCCGGCGTATCGGTGACGCGCGCGGACAGCGTTGATCTGGTGACAACCGATGGCAGGTATCGCGCGCGCTTTGACGATCAATGCCCGGCGCTCGATTTCTACCGCGGCTTTTATTTGCGGCAGACCAGCGATGGCCTGCTATGCGCCGACCGCGATGCATTGCGCGCGCGATCGGGCGGCGAGTGCCGCATCAAACAGTTCAAGCGACTGGTGCGCAGGCGCTGAACCGACCACCGGTCCTTCGGCAACCTTGACAAGGGCGGTTGAATCCGCAAGCGCATAAGCGACATGACGGCGCAGCTTTTGTGCCCTTTTCCGGACAGATTATGACCTTTGCCGATCTCGGCCTTTCTGATGAACTCTTAAAAGCGGTTGGCGAATCCGGCTATACCGATCCCACCCCGATTCAGGCGAGCGCGATCCCGTCGGTGCTGATGATGAAGGACATCATCGGTATCGCCCAAACGGGAACCGGCAAGACAGCCTCGTTTGTGCTGCCGATGATCGATATTCTGGCGCATGGGCGCAGCCGCGCGCGGATGCCACGATCGCTGATCCTTGAACCAACGCGCGAACTCGCCGCGCAGGTTGCCGAGAATTTCGAGAAATACGGCAAATATCACAAGCTATCGATGGCGCTGCTGATCGGCGGCGTGTCGATGGGCGACCAGATGGCGGCGCTGGAAAAGGGCGTCGATGTGCTGATCGCAACGCCGGGCCGGCTGATGGACCTGTTCGGGCGCGGCAAGATCATGCTCAACGGTTGTTCGCTGCTCGTGATCGACGAAGCCGATCGGATGCTCGACATGGGCTTTATCCCCGACATCGAGGAAATCTGCACCAAGCTGCCCAAGCAACGCCAGACATTGTTGTTTTCGGCAACGATGCCGCCGCCGATCAAGAAGCTGGCAGACAAGTTTCTTGATAATCCCAAGATGATCGAAGTGGCGCGCCCCGCGACCGCCAATGTCAACATCACCCAGTGGCTGGTGCCGGTATCGAATGCCAAGAAGCGCGACCGGTTGCGCGACCTGCTCCGCGGCGAAGAAGTGCGTACCGCGATTATTTTCTGCAACCGCAAGACGACCGTGCGCGACCTGAACAAAGCGCTGCAGCGCGATGGCTATCGGTCGAGCGAAATTCATGGCGACATGGAGCAATCGCAACGGATTGCCGAGCTTGACCGCTTCAAGAACGGCGATGTGAACATTCTGGTGGCGTCCGACGTGGCGGCCCGGGGCCTTGACATCAAAGGCGTCAGCCATGTCTTCAATTACGACGCGCCGTGGCATCCGGATGATTATGTTCACCGGATCGGGCGGACGGGCCGGGCTGGGGCATCCGGCGTTGCCTATACGTTCGCCACGCCCGACGACGCTGAAAACATTACCAATATCGAAAAGCTGACCGGGCTTAAGATCGATCGACTGGCCCCCGCCAGGCCCGATTCAACAGAATCAAGCGTCGCGATCGAGGCCGAACCGCCCGCAGCACCGGCCGAACGCCGCGGACGCGGACGCCGCAAGGCGCCTGACAAGGCCGCACCGGTGGCAATTGCCGCTGATGCGACCCCGGAACGCGCCGACGCGCCTGTACGGGAGCACGCAGAGCGCCCGGCGCGGGCGGCCAAAGCGCCGGCCCGCGACCGCCCGGAACCGCCGCGCCGCCGCACCGCGCAGCAGGATGACGACGCCGCTGACGACGGCTGGAACGGCCCGATGCCCGCCTTTCTAAGCGCCAGGATCGTCTGATCCCGATGGCGGGCACCCCCGCAATCGTAACCTTCGTACCGCCCGTGGCGATCGAAAGCCCGTGCGTGCAGGTCTGCGAGATTGATCGCCCCAGTGGCCTGTGCATCGGCTGCGGCCGGACCTTGGCCGAAATCGGGGTTTGGTCACGGGCGACCCCCGAATGGCGCGCGGCAGTGATGGCCAGCCTCGACGCGCGACGGGCGTCGCTGGGACGTTCAAGCGCCTAGAGTGTTCATGTCAGGAGGAAACACCTGACGACCCGGAAAACGCGGCAAACCAAGAACCTGGAGCACCGGCGTTGATCCGATCAAAACCGGCGCTTTAGTGTTTGGCCTTTGACGCGAGGAAATCGGTCAACGCTGAGAAGACTGCCGTGCCGACAAAGGTCAGATGGATGATTGTCATCCATAACAGCATCGTTGGATCAGCCGCCTTTTGCCCAATGCCCATAAAGGACTTGAGCAGCTGAATGGCCGAAATGGCAACGATCGATGCATAGAGTTTGAGCTTCAGTCCCGAAAAGCTGGTGGTGCCCATCCAGTCGGGGCGATCCTCATGACCCGCCGTATCGATTTTCGACACGAAATTCTCATAACCGGCAAGGATGATGATCACGACGAGATTGGCAGCCAGCGCGAGATCAAGCAGCGCGAGGACCTTTAAGATGGCCTGCTCAACCGACATCGTCATGGTATAAGGCATTGCCTCAAGCAGCTCTCGGGCAAAGACGATCAGCAGGCCGAGCACCGCAAAGATCAAGCCGACATAGAAAGGCGCGAGGATCCAGCGCGACGCGAACAGCGCGTTTTCAAAAAACAATTCCAGCCTGCGGATCATGCCCATCCCCCCCAGCGACCGGCATCTTGTGGCGTGGGACTACCCGATAGGCAAACGGTTCATCCGCCTCGGTGTGTCAGGCGCGGTCGTACCACCAGACGCCGTCGCGGACCGAACGCCGGGCGCGGCCCTCAATTTCCAGCCGTCGCAGATGCGCCAGCGTCTCTCCGGTCGCGAGGCCAAGCACGGATTGGTCAATCGTGCGGTTGAACAAAATCGGGAAGCAATCAACCGCGCGGCGCGGCTCCGATAGCCAGTCGTGCAGCGCGTCCAGCCTTGAGAGATGTTCATCGCGCAACGCGTCGAGCCGGACGTGCAGACCGGTAAAGGGTTCCCCATGCGCCGGCAGGACGAGCAGATCAGCAGGAAGCGCGCGCAATTTGGCAATCGATGCCAGCCAGTCGCCCAGCGGATCACCTTCGGGTTCGGTGACCCCAAGCGAGACGTTGGAACTGATCCGCGGCAACACCTGGTCGCCGGCAATCATCACGCCGTCGCGATCATTGACCAGGCAGGCATGTTCCGGGCTATGCCCGCTGCCAACGACGACCCGCCAACTGGCGTTGCCAAGCGGAACAATATCGCCATCACGCAACCGGACATAGCCAAGCGGCAAGGGCGTGACCATGTGGCCGAACTGGCGCCAGCCGCGCATCCGGCCATGCTCGCGCTGCTCATCATTCCAGCCGGCGGCCCGCCAAAACGCGATCATTTCCGCCGGTGTCTCGTCGCGCTGATCGGCGGTGAGCATCCGCGCGGTCAGCCATTCGCCGCGCGTCATCCATAATGCAATGCCGTGACGCTCGCACAGCCAGCCAGCCAGCCCGATATGATCGGGATGCAGATGGGTACCAATTACGCGGGTCAGGCGCGCGCCGGCCAGCGGCCCGGCATCAAGCGCTGCCCAGCTGTCACGGCACTGCGGCAGATTGATACCGGTATCGATCACGGCAACACCCTGCCCGGCCAGGTCCTGATCGTCGGCAAACCAGATATTGATATGCGCCAAAGAGCCCGGCATCGCGATTCGCGCCCAGCGCAAACCCGGCGCAAGCTCGATCAGCTCGCCATCGGCGGGCGCCCGTTTGCCAAGCGGATAGGTCAGCCCGCGGTGGCTGGTGGCAACGAAGCTTTCGTCACCGACCAGCGACGCATCGGGCGATACGGACGCCATGACCCGATCAGCGCTTGAAGGGATCGGCAAATCCACCAAGCATTGGTCCGCTGTCGCCCGCTTCGGCCGCCGCTGCGTCGCGCACGGCCTGTTCGCGTTCGGCGCGCAATTCATTGATCAGCGCTTCACGATCGCCTTCCAGCCGGTTGTCGACCGGCGCCTGAATGCCTGCGGCCTTGGCTGCCTTGGCAACAATCGCATCAAGCTCGCGCTGCGAACACAAACCCAGCGTCACCGGATCCTTGGGCGTGATGTTGGCGATGTTCCAATGGCTACGGTCACGAATCGCCGCGATGGTGGTGCGGGTGGTGCCGATGATGTTTGATATCGCGCCATCCGAAATCTCGGGATGATTGCGAATGATCCACGCAATCCCATCGGGCTTGTCCTGCCGCTTTGATACCGGCGTGTAGCGTGGCCCTTTGGTCCGGCGGACCTGATCGGGGCCGCGCGTCATCTGCATCCGGTAATCAGGGTCAGCCTGACCCTTTTCGATTTCGTCCTGCGTCAACTCGTGGGCGCGAACGGGATCACGCCCGGTCAGCTTGGTCGCTGCGGTATCGTCGGCAATTGCCTGTACTTCCAGGATATGCAGACCGCAAAATTCGGCGATCTGTTCAAAACTGAGCGAGGTATTGTCGACCAGCCAGGAAGCGGTCGCATGCGGCATGAGCGGCTGAGCCACGGGAATTCTCCAAAAACAGCACCAAAAACGACAAGGGCCGCCCCTCGCGGAGCGGCCACTTTACGCTTGGTGACTTAATGCGGATACGCGTTGGGGGCAAGTCAGCATGACGGGGCCTGTAAACGGGCAATCCCTGCCCACCCGCTCGCGGCCTGCTGGCGGCCTGCTGGCGGTCTGCCGGCGGCACAGTTGACCAGTCAGGCGCCCGGCCGCTGGTAACCAACGATTAACCCTGAAATGCTATGCGCGAACTTATGATCAAAGCATTCTTTGGCCTAATCATTGTCCTCGTCATTGCCGACGAAGCGTTCCGGGGTGGTGCCGGGACGACGCTGGTGATTGAGCTGGTGGTGCGCGCCTGGTCAAGTTTCAATTCAAACTTGCATGATTCCATCTTTACGCACTGATCAGGCCGCGTTGCGCAGATCCTGATCAATACCAAACGGTACCAGCGCTTCCAGAAACTGACGCGCGCTCTCTTCCCAGGTGAAGCCGCCGCCATAGGCCGCACAGGTCGCGCGATCGAGGCGCAGGGCGCCGGCGATGGCCCGGTTCAGGTCAATATCCATGACGCCGACCCCTGTCCGCAGGACATCGACGGGACCCGTGACGGGATAAGCGGCGACCGGCACTCCGGACGCCAGCGCCTCTATCATCACCAGACCAAAGGTATCGGTCTTGCTGGGAAAGACAAAAACATCGGCTGCCGCATACGCCGCCGCCAGTTCGCGACCAAATCTTGGCCCCAGAAAATGGGCTTCGGGATATTTTGCCTGAAGCGCCGCGCGCGCCGGACCATCGCCAACGATAACTTTGACGCCGGGCTGGCTGGTTTCCAAAAAAGCCTCGATATTCTTTTCAACCGCCACGCGCCCTACGTACAGCTGGACTGGTCCATCGGCGGCAAGCGCCCTGATGGCCGGATCGGGCGCGACGCCGGTCCCAAAGGTCGACAGATCAACACCCCGGCCCCAATGCCGCGTCCGTTCCAGCCCATGCGCGTTCAGCGTCGCGGCAATTGACGGCGTCGAGGCCAGAATTGCCTGAGCCGGCCAGTGGAACCACGCGATATATCGCCAAATCCATGCGGGATCGATGCCGGTCCGTGCCGAAATATAATCAGGAAACTGGGTATGATAGGCGGTGGTGAACGGGAAACCATGCGCCAGGCACCAGCGCCGTGCGGCCAGGCAAACGGGCCCTTCGGTGGCGAGATGAATGGCATGAGGGTGGAAATCAGCGAGCATCTTGCCGACCGACGCGGTGCGCGCAAAGGCAAGGCGGATTTCGGGATAGGTCGGGCACGGCATCGAATAGAACAGGTCGGGCGAGACAATAAGGACTTCATGCCCCTGCCGCTCAAGCTCGGCACGAACCGACTGCAACGTCCGCACGACGCCGTTTACTTGCGGCGACCAGGCGTCGGTGGCGATGGCGATCCGCACGCCGCTCAGGCCGCCAGCGCCGATATATCTGCCAGATTGCGCACGGCAATCTCGTCTGCCCAGTGAAGCACTTCCATATAGCCATCGTAATGCTCGACGAGCGCGGTGCAACCCTCTACCCAATCGCCATCGTTGTAATAGTCTATGCCGTTGATCTTTCGAATTTCGGCGGTGTGGATATGGCCGCACACCACGCCGTCGACCCCGCGCGCGCCTGCCGCCTGCGCGACGACATCTTCATAATGCGAGATGAATTCCACCGCATTTTTCACCTTGGCCTTCGCATGTTTCGACAGCGACCAATACGGCAAGTTCAGACGCCGCCGGATCACATTGAACCAGCGGTTCAACGTCATCAGCGCGGTGTAGGCATAGTCACCAACATGCGCGAGCCAGCGGTGCGCAAGCGTAATCGCGTCAAATTCGTCGCCGTGCAGCACCAGTAATCGGCGGCCATCGGCGGTTTCATGGATGGCCTGACGCCGGATCTTGACGCCGCCAAAATCCAGCCCGGTGAACTGCCGGAACACTTCATCATGGTTGCCGGGAATATACACCACGTCCGTGCCACGCTTGGCCCGCTTCAGGATGCGCCAGACAATATCATTATGCGCCGCGGGCCAGTAAAATTTCTTTTTCAGTCGCCAGCCGTCGATGATATCCCCGACCAGATACATTTTGTCGCTGTCGACATGATCGAGAAAGTCGATCAGCATATCGGCATTGCAGCCGCGCGTGCCCAGATGGACATCCGATATCCACACAGTGCGATAGCGCCGTCGCGACGTCACCGGCTTTTCCGGGATCGACGGCGACGAGTGCACGAAATCGGCAAATGAGGTAACGTCGCCCGGGCCGAACCCGGAATTTTCAGCAATTTTTGCGAATGATTCAACCGTCATAAGATGCCCCGCGATCATCTGTCGAGGCGGCTATGGCCAGAATATGTTACAAATAGAATCGTTGGGTGACGCAGCTTTGTCATAATCGGGTCGCGGGTTGCAGGTTTGCCGATCGAGTCAGGACTTGGTACCCACACGCAACCATTTGAGAGTTCGGTTGTTGCACCCACGATAATCCACCTATTCGCAAAGGGAGACTGCCATGCGCCGTTTGATGTTGACCCTGGGAGCCGTATCGATGGCCTTGCCCGTTAGCGCAGTGTTACCCGCAAGCCAGGCCATGGCGAGCAAAGCCACCTATCATGGCAAGACGGTGCGCAAGGTTTGCCGCAAGTCAAAAGGGACTACCGGTCTGGTGGCAGGCGCCGTCGGCGGCGCGGTCGTCGGCGGCGCGTTGGGCGGCGGGCTGCTGGGCACCGCAGCAGGCGGCGTTGGTGGTGCCTTTGCCGGCCGCGCCATTGATCGGTCGATCACCGCGAAAAAGCGCTGCCGGTACGTAACGGTAAGGCGCTGATCTTTTGCCGCTCAGCCCGCGTCATCATCCGGCGCGGGCGGTGGCTTTGGGGCGGACCATTCATGATCACCGTCAATGACCTGCGGCACCCGATTGCCGGCGCGATCGCGCGCAGGGCGATATCGGAACCGCTTCGTAATCAGCCTGCACGTGACGTCGTCCAGCGATGGAACGCCGCTTGATCGCGTGACCGCGCAGTCGCTGACGCGGCCATTCACGCCGACGACAAAGCGCAGGTAGACCGTCCCGCTTTGTTCGGCGGCCAGCGCGTCGCGTGGATAATCCGATGTCTGGATACGACCGCTGATCAACGTCGCGTCGCTGCCGCCATCGCCATCAGCCGTGCCGTCCCCAGCGCCGCCACCGCCGGTGCCGTCGCCGATTCCGACAGCGCCACTGCCGGGCCCGGCAATGGGTGCAGCACCCTGGACCATCTGGCTACCCAGGCCTGGCTTGGGCGCCGCAGCGACAGCGCTTGGCTTGAGGGCGGGCAACGGCGCAACAATCCGGGTTGCTTGCGCTTTCAATTTTGGCGGCGCCGGTTTGCCCGATTTTGCGCGATCGGCGCGCGCCAGCATTTGCGGTGGCAATTTGGGGGCGACGGGCACCATGCCGAATGTCTGCAGCGTCGATTGCCGGACCCCGGGCAATGCGACCGCGAGCCCGATAACAAGCAGATAGATCATCAGGCCCTGCGCGATTGCAGCGCCCAGCGCGCCCTTCATCCGGTTCTGATCGATACGCCTCACGCGCCACCCTATGGCGTGGGGCAGCATTGCGGCAATATGCCCCGCATCGGGTGATCGGGGTAAACCGACCCGTTGGCCGCACCTTAGTCGGTGATGGCGATATGGCCAGGCTGCGAACCGACGCGGTTCAGCCAGGTTTCGACTGCCGGGTAGGCGCCCAAATCAAAACCAGCATCGGTCGCGACATGGGTATAGGCATAGAGCGTGATATCGGCGAGCGTCAGCGCGTCCCCGACAAGGAACGGCGCCGCCGCAAGCCGTTGGTCAATCAGCGCGAGCGCTGCCTCGCCAGCCGCGAATTTCCCCGGCAGCGTCGCGCGCTGCAAATCCGTAAGATTGGCCTCGCCGATCCACCCATGCCAAAAGCGCAGCGTGGCGATGTTGGGTTCGTGATTATATTGTTCCCAGAACATCCAGCGGAGCATGTCCGCCCGCGCGAAGCGATCAGCCGGGATCAGCGCAGACCCATCGGCAAGATAGAAGCACGCGGCGTTGCTTTCGGGCAGGAACTGGTCGCCATCCTGCAGCACCGGAATCCTTCCATTGGCGTTGACGGTTGCCAGGAATTCAGGCGTTCGGGTCTCACCCTGGACAATATCATAATCGCGCCGCTCAAGCGGAATCCCAAGATGCGCCGCCGTCAGCCGGATCTTGTAGCAATTCCCCGACGCCGCATATTCGTGAAGGACAAGTGACGACATCAATGCGTCTCCAGCAGGATGGTCTGGTTAAATCACGACAGTGGTTCCCCGCCCACCAATAGCCGGTTGGCGGCCATGCCGAGATCATCAATCGTTGGTCAGTACAATTTTGCCAATATGATCGCCAGCTTCCATCCGGGCATGCGCTGCAGCGGCGTCGGCGAGCGGAAAAGTGCGATCGATCACCGGTTTTAGCCGGCCATCGACGACAAAGGGCCAGACGATGCGGTGCAGTTCATCGGCGACCATCGATTTGAATTCGGCATCGCGGGGCCGCAGCGTCGATCCCGTCAGGGTCAGCCGCCGTCGCATGACGTCAAAGATCGGAATTGTCGCGGTCAATCCGCCCTGAACCGCGATCGAGACATGGCGCCCGTCGTCAGCCAGGCATTGCAGATTGCGCGGCACATAATCACCCCCCACCATGTCGAGCACCGCGGCCACGCCGGCACCGCTGGTGAAGGCTTTGACTTCGGCAACGAAATCCTGCGTTTTGTAATTGATGGCGTGCGACGCACCCAGCGCGAGCGCAGCGGCGCATTTATCATCGCTGCCCGCTGTGATGATCGTTGTCAGGCCAAAGATCTGCCCCAGCGCGATCGCCATGGTGCCGATCCCACTGGTGCCGCCATGGATCAGGACGGTATCGCCTTCGGCAACAAAGGCGCGTTCGAACAAATTGGTCCAAACTGTAAACAGCGTTTCGGGGATCGCCGCCGCCTCGATCATGGTCAGCGCGGGTGGTACCGGCAGGCACTGACCAGCCGGGGCAATGGCATATTCGGCATAGCCACCGCCGGCCAGCAACGCACAGACCGGTTGGGCCAGCATATCGCGCGCCACCCCTTCGCCCACCGCGACGATGGTGCCGGCGACTTCCAGACCCGGGATCGACGGGGCGCCAGCCGGGGGCGGATAGCCGCCGCGTCGCTGCAGAACATCGGGTCGATTTACACCGGCTCCCGCCACCTGGATCAATAGCTCGCCGGGCCCCGGCTGCGGCACGGGCCGCGTCACCGGCACCAGCACTTCCGGTCCGCCCGGTGCTTCCGGATCAATCGCAATCATTGTCGCGGGCAGCGCGCTCATTGTGTCAGGCCCCTTGATCCCGGCAATTTTCCCTACTGGCCTTATTGACATGACCGCCCCGTCGGTCAACGTTCAGTGCAATGGAGTCCGAAGACAATCTCCCGCGTCGGGCGGGCGATCCGGTGGACGCGTTGGCCCGGCAAGATCTTGACCCGCTTTCGGTGGAAGAACTGGACGCGCGTGTTGCAGCGCTTGAAGCGGAAATCAGCCGAACGCGCGCGCACAAGCAGCGCGTTGTTAACCATAGGGCAAGCGCCGACGCGTTATTCAGGCAGTGAAGGCGGTCACATCCTTTGGCCTGTTTCAGGTGCCTGGTTGTCAAGAGCTTGATGCCGCGATGCCCGGTCCCGACATAGACAGACAGAGCGCACCGATTGATTGTCGCTCGCATGGAGTAAACTGGTAATGCCATCCTTCGCATCCGCCCTTGAGAGCACATTGCACAAGGCACTCGAAGCCGCGTCATCGCGCCGGCACGAATATGCAACGCTTGAACATCTTTTGCTTGCGCTCGTCGATGACGAGCATGCGTCGAAGGTCATGTCGGCATGCGGGGTCGATCTTGGCGAATTGAAAACCACCGTCGCCCATTATCTCGATACCGAGCTGGAAGCGCTGAAGGTGGAAGCGGCGACCGATCCATCGCCGACCAGTGGATTTCAGCGCGTGGTCCAGCGCGCCATCCTGCACGTCCAGTCATCGGGGCGTGATGAGGTTACCGGCGCGAACGTGCTGGTGGCGCTGTTCAGCGAGCGCGAAAGCTATGCGGTGTATTTCCTGCAACAGCAGGACATGAGCAGGCTGGACGCGGTAAGTTATATTTCGCACGGCGTGGGCAAGGGCGGCGCGGCACCGGAACCCCGCGAAGTTAAGGGCGCGGAGGAAGAAAAGCCCGCCAAGTCCGACGGCAAGGGCAAAGGCGAAAGCGCGCTCAAGCAGTTCTGCGTCGACCTCAACGAAAAGGCCAAGAACGGCAAGGTCGATCCGCTGATCGGCCGTGGCGCAGAGGTTGACCGGACCGTCCAGATCCTGTGCCGCCGCAGCAAGAACAACCCGCTCTATGTCGGCGACCCCGGCGTCGGCAAAACCGCGATTGCCGAGGGCCTTGCGCGCAAGATCATCGAGGGTGACGTCCCCGACGTGCTGAAGCCCGCCGTCATCTATTCGCTCGACATGGGCGCCCTGCTGGCGGGCACGCGGTACCGCGGCGACTTTGAAGAGCGGCTGAAGGCCGTCGTCAATGAGCTGGAAAAATTGCCTGACGCCATCCTGTTCATCGACGAGATCCACACCGTTATTGGCGCGGGGGCGACCAGTGGCGGGGCGATGGATGCGTCCAATTTGTTGAAGCCAGCACTGTCGGGCGGGACGATCCGGTGCATCGGATCAACCACCTACAAGGAATTCCGCAATCACTTTGAAAAGGACCGCGCGTTGCTCCGGCGGTTCCAGAAAATTGATGTGAACGAACCGACGATTGAAGACACCATCAAGATTCTGGCCGGTCTGCGTTCTGCATTCGAGGACCATCACAACGTCAAATACACGCCCGACGCGATCAAGACCGCCGTCGAATTGTCGGCGCGGTACATCAACGACCGTAAATTGCCCGACAAGGCGATCGACGTGATCGACGAGGTCGGCGCGATGCAGATGCTGGTGGCGCCGTCGAAGCGCAAGAAAACCATCACCGCCAAGGAAATCGAGGCGGTTATTGCGACAATGGCGCGCATCCCGCCCAAATCCGTCTCAAAGGACGATACCCAGGCACTCGCAACGCTCGACACCGATCTGAAGCGGGTGGTTTTCGGCCAAAATGCTGCGATCGAGAAGCTGTCATCGGCCATCAAGCTGAGCCGCGCCGGCTTGCGCGATCCCGACAAACCGATTGGCAATTACCTGTTCACGGGGCCAACCGGCGTTGGCAAAACGGAAGTTGCGCGGCAGCTTGCGTCGATTATGGGCATCCCGCTCCAGCGCTTCGACATGTCGGAATATATGGAACGGCATTCCGTCAGCCGGCTGATCGGCGCACCTCCCGGCTATGTCGGCTATGATCAGGGCGGCCTGCTGACCGATGCGGTCGACCAGCAGCCGCATTCGGTGCTGTTGCTCGATGAAATCGAAAAGGCGCATCCTGATCTGTTCAACATCCTGTTGCAAGTGATGGACAATGGCAAATTGACCGATCATCACGGCAAGACCGTCGATTTCAGGAACGTCATCCTGATCATGACCACCAATGCCGGGGCGTCGGACATGGCCCGCGAAACCGTTGGCTTCGGCAACCTGACCCGTGAGGGTGAGGATGAGCAAGCGGTGCAGCGGATGTTCACGCCCGAATTTCGCAACCGGCTCGATGCCATCGTGCCGTTCGGCTATCTGCCCCCCGAAGTTGTTGCCCGCGTCGTCGACAAGTTCATCCTGCAGCTCGAATTGCAGCTGGCGGATCGCGGTGTGCATATCCACCTTGAAGATGACGCCAAGAAATGGCTCACCGACAAGGGGTATGACAAGCTTTATGGGGCCCGTCCGATGGGCAGATTGATCCAGGAAAAGGTCAAGCAGCCGCTTGCCGAGGAGTTGCTGTTCGGCAAGCTGGTCCATGGCGGCGAGGTTACCGTGAAGCTGAAGGACGGCGCGCTGGCCTTTGAAATCGTGCCCGCCGCCCCCAAGAAGCCGAAAAAGAAAAGTGCGGCCAAAGCCCCCAAGCCGGACGCCACATCGGCGAGCTAGGACAAGGTTATTGCTCTGAAACCCGGCGGAACTCTGATGGATCAGGGTGCCGCCGAGGCGTTTTGGATCTCGACAGTCGGGCGATGTTTGGCATCCCGCGATTCCAAACATCGTTTACGTAATCTTTGCCTTGGTTGGGCTAGTCCCGTCGCATGGGGATTAGCCGACTATTCAGAACATTGCTGGTGCTCGCCGTGGCAACAATGGCGATGATGTCGGCCACGGCACCGGCGGCCGCGCAGGCCGGACTGGCCGGCCAGCCGGTAGCGCTCTGTTTTGCGCGGGTGCAGGCCGGCGACACCCCCGCGAAGATGCTGGTCAGCCCCGCCCGTTTCGATTGCAAGACCCGCCAGACAAAGCTCGGATCGGGGGACTTTTGGGCCTGGTCGCCACGCTTGCCCAACAGTGTTCGACAAGGCGAGGCCGTTGCCCTGCGCAGCGGGATTCTGTGGCAGAATAGTGTAACCGCCTATGGACTATACAAGGACGGCAAGATCGTCCGGGACAGCGCGCCCGATGCGACGCTGGCCAACCATATCCAGTTGGGCGGTATCATCGAGCACCGCATGCCTGGCCGTGATGCTATTCTGACATCGCTGCTGTGGCGGATCGACGGTTCCGCCAATTTGCGCGGCATCCTGATGGGTGCGCGGGTTGCAACCCCGAAAGAAAGCCTGCGCGCCAACATGTTGATGGCGGCCATGTATGGCGGGTTTGCCGGCATGTGCGTGGCGCTGCTGATCTACAATTTCGCGATGTGGGTGGCGCTGCGGCATCACTTTCAATTGCTGTACTGCGCCATGGTCCTGACGCTGCTGGTCTACGCCTTTTCGTCATCCGGGGCGATATTATGGGCATGGCCCGATCTGTCCGGCGCGACCCGGCTGCGGGTCAACTATTTTGCGCTTGGTCTGTCGGCTGCCAGTGCTGTCATCTTCGCCCGGACATTCTTTGAAGAACGGGTGTTCCGCGGATGGCTGAACCCCGCGGTCAAGCTGGTCTGCGGCCTGCTGTTGCTGGGGGCCTGTACCTTTGCCGCGCTGGCGCCCTGGCGCGTTGATCTGTTGAATTACCTGTTTTCATTTTCCTTTATCGCGATGCTGGCGCTGGTGCCGTTCATCCTGGGTCGCGCGTTGATTGAACGCAGCAACTATCTTTGGGTATTCTGCCTTGCCTGGGCAATGCCGGTGGTGTTCGCCGGAATCCGGGTCGCCAACAATCTGAACTATTTCCGCTGGAGCTTCTGGGTCGACAACTCGACCATCCTGGCAATGATGTCAGAGGCGCTGCTGTCATCGATGGCCATTGTCTATCGGTTACGATTGCTGAGCGCAGAGCGCGACGATGCCCGCGTCAAGGAACTGGCCGCCCGGGCGCTGGCCGATATCGATCCATTGACGGGTCTTCTCAATCGCCGCGCCTTTCTGCGTCAGGCGATCGGACGCGAAGGCGAACAGATTCTGCTGGTCGCCGACATTGACCATTTCAAGGTGGTCAACGAGACGATCGGCCATGACGGCGGCGATGAAGTATTGCGGTTGGTGGCCCGGGCGCTGCGGGCATCGATTCCCGACGATGCGCTGCTCGCGCGGATCGGCGGCGAGGAATTCGCCATTGTCGCGCACGCTGGCCGGAATGTTGACGCCGAAAGCGTCCTCGCCCGGCTGCGCACCGAACGCATGCCTTTCGACCTGGTCGTCACTGCCAGCATCGGCAGCTGTTCGGGTCCGCTGCTGACTGAGAACGACTGGAAGCATCTGTATCACCGCGCGGATCGCGCGCTGTATGATGCCAAAAGCGAAGGGCGCGATCGGGCGCGCAGGGGCGTCGTGGTGCCGGTTTCGGCCTGACCGTGATCTGCTTGTCGAAAACGGCGCCGCGCGATATAAAAAGCGGTCCGGGAGAATAGTCGCCATGCGCAACCGTCGTATCGCCCTTGCCATTATCGTGCTTGCCCTTGTTGTCGCGGCAACCCGACATCCGACGGCGAACATCCAGATTACGACCCACACCGTCGCCGATCCGGCAGTGCAGCGCGTTGAGGCTGCCCTCGATGTCGGGGTCTTTGCGGTCTCGGTGATCGTCGACTGGACGGGTAAGCGCCTCACATCTGGACGCTAAGACCATTGGGTTGATCGCGCGCCATTGCGTGTCGATGGCTGACTGCTATCGTGGATGAATGATTGATCCGGAAGCCATTTGGCGCACCCATTATCGGCATCCACAGGGCTGGGACATGGCGCTCCCGCCACTATCGCTCACCCAGATGTTCGACGAGTCCGCAGCGCGACATCCAAAGGCACCATTGATCGATTTTCTTGGCCGCCGCTACAGCTATGCCGAGACGCTCGACGGGGCAAACCGGGTGGCAGCGGGCTTGCACCGATTGGGGTATCAGCGCGGGGATCGCATCGGCCTGTTTCTGCCGAACACGCCGCACTACCTGGCCGCTTATTATGGTATTTTGAAACTCGGCGCGACGGTGGTCAATTTCTCGCCGCTGTACACCGTTGATGAACTGGCGCTGCAGGTCGCTGATTCCGGAGCACGCCTGTTATTCACCCTGTCCGCCAGCGCGCTGCTTCCCACCGCGTACAAGGTGCTCGAGGCAAGTTCGCTCGAACGGCTTGTCGTTGGGTCGGTCGCCGGCGCCCTGCCGCCGACCAAATCGATCTTCTATCGGTTGTTCCGTGGCGCCGAGGTTGCCAAACGGCCGAACGATCCCCGGATCACCGCATTTTCGGCGCTGATCGCCAATGATGGCACATTTCCTGAGCCGGCCATCGATCCGGCAGAGGATGTGGCGTTGATCCAGTATACCGGGGGGACCACCGGCACGCCCAAGGGGGCGATGTTGACGCACCAGAATCTGACCGCAAACGCACGCCAGATTGTGGCGCTTGATCCCAACCCCGGCCTTGCCGACCGCATTCTGGGAGTGCTGCCGCTTTTCCACGTCTTCGCAAATACCTGCGTGCTCAATCGCACGGTTGCCAATGGCGGCTGCATCATCATGCTGCCGCGTTTCAATGCCGCGCAGGCGCTGGCCGCGATCACGCGGTCCAAGGCAACATCGATCCCGGGCGTGCCCACAATGTACCAAGCATTGCTGGACAATCCGGCGATCACCAAGACCGATTTTTCCGGGCTTCGCGTGTGTATTTCGGGTGGCGCGCCGCTGCCGCCTGAATTGAAGGTGCGCTTTGAAGCGATAACGCGCGCCAAGCTGGTCGAAGGATATGGCCTGTCTGAAAGTTCCGGGGTGGTCGCCGCCAATCCTTATGAGGCAGAGGGAAAGCCCGGCACGATTGGCCAGCCAATTCCTGCCACGCGCGTCCATCTGGTCGACAAAGAAAATCCCTCGCGCCCTGCCCCGGACGGCGAACCCGGCGAAATCGTGATCGCTGGCCCGCAGGTCATGAAGGGCTATTGGAACCGGCCGGACGCGGATGCCGACGTGTTCATCACCGATGCGGCAGGCACAAAATGGCTTCGCACCGGCGATGTCGGGCAGATCGACGATGACGGATTTATCCGGATCGTTGACCGGTTGAAGGACATGATCGCGGTCGGCGGGTTCAAGGTCTTTCCAAGCCAGATCGAAGCGATTTTATACCGGCATCCGGCTGTTAAAGAGACGCTGGTCATCGGCATTCCCGATAGGTATCGCGGCGAACATCCGCGCGCCTATGTGACGTTGAACGAAGGCGCCGATGTGGATGGGGAGGCGCTGAAGTCCTGGGTCAACCCACAGCTTGGCAAGCACGAACAGGTCGATGCTGTCGTTGTACGCGAAACCATGCCCAAGACGATGATCGGCAAACTTAGCCGCAAGGACCTGGTCGCCGAGGTTCTGAGCACCCCATAAACACCCGTGGGGCCGCCGACGCGCGCAAACCCGGCGGGCATTAGCGTCACATTGGGATCAAGCGCCCGCTTGACCCCCATTGCCCGCGTGGCCCATAGCGGCGGCATGGAACCCGGGCGTCCCGTCGAAGAACTGACGTTTGAAGAAGCGTTGAAGGAACTGGAGCAGATTGTCGGTCTGCTCGAGCGCGGCGACGCGCCCCTTGACGATTCGATCCGTCTGTACGAGCGAGGCAGTATTCTCAGACAACGTTGCGCCGATCGACTGGACGCAGCACAAGCGCGGATAGAAGCGATTAAACTGGATAATGATGGCCGCGCCGTCGGCACCACCCCTTTTGCTGCAGGCTGACCAACTGAATGATCGAGACGTCCTCTTCGCTCCGTGACGCGCTGGCCGATGTTTCGGTGGAGATTGATCGCCGCTTTGACCTGCTGTTGACGGTGCCGGACGATCCGCGCGCCGACCTGTATCGCGCCATGCGCCATGCGGCGATCGGTGGCGGCAAGCGGCTGCGGCCGTTGCTGGTGTTTGCAACCGCCCGCCTGTTTGGCGTCGCGCGCGAAGCGGCGGCGCGCGCGGCAATCGCGATCGAGTGCATCCATGTTTATTCGTTGATCCATGACGATCTGCCGGCGATGGATGATGATGATCTGCGCCGCGGCAAGCCAACGGTCCACAAGGTGTTCGGCGAAGCGACCGCAATCCTGGCGGGCGACTGTCTGCATGCCCTGGCCTTTGAAGTGCTGGCGGAAGCCGAAACGCACCCCGATCCGTTCGTCCGGGCCGAACTGGTGCTTGACCTTGCGCTCGCGGCCGGACCAACCGGCATGGCGGGCGGCCAGATGATGGATATCGAAGCCGAAAAGGCCAGCTTTGACCTGCCAACGATTACCCGGCTGCAGGCGATGAAAACGGGCGCGCTGATCGCCAGTTCGGTTGAGGCCGGCGCGATTCTGGGCAAGGTCCCACCGGAAGGCCGGACCGGCCTGCGCGGCTATGCCCGCGATGTTGGCCTGGCGTTCCAGATTGCCGACGACTTGCTCGATTATGAGGGCGAGGAAGAGAAAATGGGCAAGCGCGTGGGCAAGGACCAGAACGCTGGCAAGGAGACATTCCTGAGCCTGCTGGGTGTCGATCGCGCGCGCGAGCAAGCCAAAATGCTGGTCGATCAGGCGATCCAGCATTTGCATGGCTATGGCCATGAAGCAGATTTGTTGCGCGACATTGCACGCTACACGCTGGAACGTGACCGGTGACGCCGCGCACCGGTGTTTACCCCGGCACCTTTGATCCGGTGACGCTGGGTCATCTTGATATCATTCGTCGCGGGGCAAAGCTGGTTGATCGTCTGGTTATCGGCGTGACCACCAATCCCAGCAAATCACCGATGTTCACGCTCGCTGAACGAATGGAAATGGTGCAGCGGGAAGTCGCCCATATCGGCGGTGAAATTCATGTGGTGGCGTTTGATTCGCTGCTGATGGACTTTGCCGAACGCGAAGGCGCCGGCGTTATCGTTCGCGGGCTGCGCGCGGTGACCGATTTCGAATATGAATATCAGATGACGGGCATGAACCAGCAGCTCAACAGCCGGATCGAGACGGTTTTCCTGATGGCCGACGTCGCCCTGCAGCCAATTGCCAGCCGCTGGGTCAAGGAGATCGCCATGTACGGCGGCGATATCCGTAAATTTGTGCCGCCGGCGGTTGATGCGGACGTCCGGGCCCGCGTGACGGAAATCGGTCGCAAGGGCAGTTAAGGCACGACCGGCAGCGGGCGCAGGTTCAGTTTGGCGCAATGCGGGTTATGCTCTAAGCGCGGACATCAACAGACTCTCGACGGGGACGTGATGCGTTTTCTTATTGGTGTTGGCGCGGCCTTGGCCTGCCTGTTTTCCCTTCCCGCGCTCGCGCAGACAGAGATTGTTCCGGTGCCAGGGCGCACGCCGGCGCCGGCGGTGACCGATCTGGAAAATATCCTGCTGCTCGATCTGTCGACAGGCGGCAGGGTGACGATTTTGTTGCGCCCCGATGTCGCGCCCAAAACGGTCGAGCGGATCAAGACGCTGACGCGGCAGCATTTCTATGACGGGTTGAAATTCCACCGCGTCATCGAAGGTTTCATGGCCCAGACCGGCGACCCGAAGGGTGATGGCACGGGCGGATCGCCGATGCCCGACCTGAAGGCAGAGTTTAATTACCTGCCGCACGTCCGTGGTGCGGTGTCCGCCGCCCGCGCCGAAAGCGATGACAGCGCCAACAGCCAGTTTTTCATCGTTTTTCAGCCGACGTTGAAGCTGGACAAGAAATATACCGTATTCGGCCGGGTGATCGACGGCATGGCCTATGTCGACGAGGTCGAACGGGGTGAGCCGCCCGCCAATCCATCGCGCATTTTGCATGCCTATATCGCGGCCGACAGCCCCCCTGCCTATGTCCCCCCGGCGCCCGAGGCCCCGGCCGCGCTGGGTCCGCCGGTGTCGCTGACCGACGCGGCGGCTGCGCCCAAGGCAGCGCCTGCGCCTAAACCTGCGCCTGCAAAGCCCGCGACCGTCGGAAAGCGGCGTCGCTGAGCCATCTTTCCCGCCGGGTGTGACGACTGACGATCAATGGATAGCGCATGAAGGTCGATCTGTTCGACTTTGATCTACCGCCGGAGCGGATAGCGTTGCGACCCGTGTCGCCGCGCGATGCGGCGCGATTGCTGGTGGTCACCCAAAATAGCCACGTCGATTCGATCGTGCGCGATCTGCCGGGTTTGCTCAGCGCGGGGGACATCCTGGTCTTCAACGATACCCGTGTTATCCCGGCCCAGCTGGAAGGCCGTCGCGGCGATGCGCGAATCGGTGCCACGCTGCACAAGCGCGAAGGCCCGCGGCGCTGGCGCGCCTTTATCCGCAACGCACGTCGCCTGCGCGACGGCGATGTCGTCGACTTTGGGCACGACGTTCTCGCAACCGTCAGCGAACGGGACTCTGATGGCAGCCTCGCCCTGACCTTTGCCGGATCCGATCCGGTTGAGCTTTTGCTCGAGCGCGCCGGGCGCATGCCGTTGCCGCCGTACATCGCGTCGAAGCGCCCAACCGATGCGCGCGACGCGACCGATTACCAGACGATGTTCGCGCGCGAAGCCGGGGCAGTGGCCGCGCCGACCGCCGCGCTTCACTTCACGCCCGACCTATTGGCCGCGCTTGCCAACGCCGGCGTCTCGCATGCGACGCTGACGCTGCATGTTGGCGCCGGGACCTTTCTGCCGGTCAAGGCAGACGATACCAATGATCACCGGATGCACGCGGAATGGGGCCGAATCGATCCGGTCACGGCGAACACGCTAAACGCGGCGCGGGCGCGGGGCGGTCGCGTTATCGCCGTCGGCACGACCTCGCTGCGGCTCCTCGAAAGCGCGACGGGTGAAGACGGCGTAATCCGGCCGTTTGAGGGGGACACCGATATCTTCATTACGCCGGGCTATCGATTCAAGGGGATCGACGGCTTGCTGACGAATTTCCACTTGCCCAGATCAACGCTGTTCATGTTGGTGTCGTCATTGATGGGAACCGACCGCATGCAAGCGGCCTACCGCCACGCCATCGACGCAGACTATCGATTTTACAGCTACGGCGATGCCTGTTTGCTTGTGCCCTGACCGTTAATCCCCGAAAGGGATGTCCCAATGCGTATCCTCACCACCGCCCTGCTGCTGATCATTGCCGCGCCCGTTGCCGCGCAGGACCGGGGCACGCTGCCGCCGCTGGGGCAGCCGCCATCGTCGACGATCATGGCCGAACCCGTCGCCGTGATGCTGGCCGGTTTCGATAGCGATGGGGATGGACGTGCCACCCGCGCGGAATGCATCGCCGGGATTGAACGGTCCTTTCGCAGCATCGATACCAGCGGCAAGGGCTCGCTGGGCTATATCGACTTTTCTGACTGGGCCGAACGCTGGCTGGGGGATCGCAACGCGCTGCCCAGCCCGTTCGAGACCGATACGGACAATGATAACCGCATTACCCTGAGCGAATTGCAGGCAAAGATCATGACGATTTTTGACCGGCTCGATCGCAATAAAGATGGCGTTTTGGTGCGTAGCGAGTTGCTGACGCTGGACGGCGCACGCCGTTTTGGCGGATCGGGCATCGAAGAACGCAGCAGAAAGCGACGCGGCGGACCATTGCCCCAATGAGCCGAGCCGGCAGTCACCCTGTATCAGGCGATCGCGACGCGATTGCTTACCCGGCCGCACAGGGCGGCGGGCATCGATATCAGCTGGTCCTGTTCGATTTTGACGGGACGTTGGCCGATAGTGGTGACTGGTTTCTGAGCAAGGCCGATGAGCTTGCCGAACGGTTCAAGTTCCGAAAAATCAATCCCGATGAAATCGAAACGCTGCGCGGCCAAACGAGTCGGGCCGTGATCAAGTCGCTGGGCATTCCGCGCTGGAAACTGCCGGCAATAGCCAAATATTTGCACGCCCAGCTTGGCAAGCAGGCGCATATGATCGCGCTGTTCGACGGCGTTCCGGCGATGATCGACACTTTATATGCAGCGGGCATCAGGCTGGCGCTGGTCACGTCGAATTCCGAAACCAACGCACGCAAGATTCTGGGACCGGAGATCGCCGCGCGGATCAGCCATTTCGAATGCGGCGCATCGCTGTTTGGAAAAGCACGACTGTTCCGCCGGGTATTGAAGCGCAGCAAAATTCCCATCGATCAGGCGATCTGCATCGGTGACGAGACGCGTGATATGGCGGCCGCCGCCAAGGTCGGCGTAACGGCGGGCGCGGTGCTGTGGGGATATGCCAACAAGGACGCGCTGTCCGCCTGCAATCCGCATTATTTCTTTACCGACCCTGCAGAAGTGCTGGCGCATATTCTGGATGAGGTCCGCGTAACCGCGTGATGACGAATCCCCGCTTTCAATTCTCTATCCATGCCACAGATGGCAAAGCGCGCACCGGCGACATCGTGATGCAGCGCGGCGTTATCCGGACACCGGCCTTCATGCCCGTCGGCACGGCGGCAACGGTCAAAGCCGTCAAGCCCGCCGATGTGCGCGCCGCCGGGGCGGATATTATTCTGGGCAACACCTATCATCTGATGCTGCGACCCGGCGCGGAAAGGATCGCCCGGCTGGGGGGCCTGCACGACTTTATGCAATGGCCGCGTCCAATCCTGACCGACAGCGGCGGGTATCAGGTGATGAGCCTGTCTGACCTGACGACGCGCAGCGAGGATGGGGTAACGTTCAAAAGCCACCTCGACGGGTCCCGCCACACGCTGAGCCCTGAACGATCGATTGAAATTCAGCGCTTGCTGGGATCGAACATCGTCATGGCCTTTGACGAGCTGGTGCCAACCACATCGACCCGAGAGGTGCAGGCGGCGGCAATGGAACGATCGATGCGCTGGGCGAAACGGAGCCGCGACGCATTTGATGCCGGCAGTGACCATGCCGCCTCCAATGCGATTTTCGGCATTCAGCAAGGCGCGCTTGACCAGGGGTTGCGCAAGGCAAGCGCCGATGCCCTGATCGATATCGGCTTTGATGGTTATGCCGTAGGGGGCCTGGCCGTTGGCGAGGGGCAGGACGCCATGTTTGGCTGCCTTGACTATGCGCCTGATCAGCTACCCGTCGATCGTCCACGCTATCTGATGGGCGTTGGCAAGCCGGATGACATTGTTGGTGCCGTCGAACGCGGCATCGACATGTTTGACTGCGTGTTACCAACCCGGTCCGGCCGTACGGGGCAAGCGTTTACCCGCACGGGGCCCATCAATATCCGTAACGCGAAATTTGCCGAGGATCGCGGACCGCTCGATCCCGGCTGCGCCTGTCCTGCCTGTACAAGCTTTAGCCGCGCCTATCTGCACCATCTGGTCCGCGCCGGTGAAATATTGGGTGCAATGTTGATGACCGAACATAATCTGTGGTTCTACCAGACGTTAATGGCCGATCTGCGCACCGCGATTGCCGCGCAGACGCTGTCAGCATTCGCCAAAGACTTTCGAGCGGCCTATGGTAGCGAAAACAGAGAACCAAGGAGTAGGTAGCGTGTCCGACGAGCCCGAAATGAACGAAATCGAAGCGGCGGCGCATGAAGCAAAACGGGTGCGCGAAGCGGCCGCAGAAACCCAGGCGAAAGCTGCCGAAGAGAAAAAGGGCAGCTGGCCATTGCTGTCGATCGGTATCGGTATCGGCGTTGGGTCGGCGGCACTGGCCGCAGCAATGCTGTACGTCAATTCGTCCCGCAAGAAGTAGCCACCTTTGGCTGCCGGCCATGCCAATGGCCCGATTGACTCGCCTGATGCACCCGGCCACCCTGCCGGCCATTCCAACGATCTAGCGGAGCTTTCCTAGATGCGCCTTACCCGTGCCGCCCTGATGCTGGGCGCTGCCGCCCTGCCGTTCGCCCCCGCCATCGCCGCGCCCGCCAAAAAGTCTGCGCCAAAGGCCGCGATCCCGCCACTGGTCAAGCAACCGGTCAAGCCGCTGGTCAAGCCGCTTGCCTATACCGAACGCACGCTGCCAAACGGACTGAAGGTCTATGCGGTGCGAGACACCGGCACGGCAACGGTCTCGGTACAGGTCTGGTATAATGTCGGATCAAAAAATGATCCGAAGGGCAAATCCGGCTTTGCCCATATGTTTGAACACCTGATGTTCAAGGCAACCCGGAACCTGCCCGATGAGGCGTTTGACCGGCTGACCGAGGACGTTGGCGGATTCAACAATGCGTCGACCAATGATGATTATACCAACTATTATCAGACCATTCCGGCCAATCACCTTGAGCGCCTGTTGTTTGCTGAAGCAGAGCGGATGTCGAGCCTGGTGGTCGATCCCAAGAGTTTTGCCTCTGAACGCGATGTGGTGAAAGAAGAGCTGCGACTGCGCGTGCTCGCCCAGCCCTATGGCAAACTCTTCTACCTCTATTTTCCTGAAATCAGCTATTCGACCCATCCCTATGCACGTCCCGGGATTGGGAGCATCGAGGATCTGGAAGCGGCATCGATCGACGATGTCCGCGCGTTTCATGCCACCTATTACCGGCCCGATAATGCCGTGCTCGTCGTCGCGGGCAATTTTAACCCGGCAGAGCTCGACAGCTGGGTGGACAAATATTTTGCGCCCATCAAACGGCCCGATCGCCCGATCCCGCGCGTGACGGCGACCGAGCCGGCGCGCAAGACACCGGTCAGCAAGACGGTGTATGAACAGAATACGCCGTTGCCGGCGGTGCTCATGAGTTTCGCAATCCCGGCGGATAGCGACCCGGATTCCGCACCGCTCGCCGTGCTCAACGCAATATTGTCCGCGGGCGAAAGCAGCCGTCTGTACGAATCCCTTGTCTACCGCGACCAGGTTGCCCAGAGCGCGGGCACGTTTCTGGATTCCAAACAGTCGACCGGGGCGCTTGCTGCGTATGTCATCCTGGCAGGCGGGAAATCGGTCGACGCCGGCGAGGCTGCACTCAGGAAGGAACTGGCCCGGCTGCGGACAACGCCGGTGTCGGTGGCCGAACTGAACGAAGCCAAGAACGAGATACTAACCGGCACGTTGCGGTCGCGCGAAACCGCCGACGGCAAGGCATCCAGCATCGCCCAGGCGGTGATCATCGATGGCGATGCAGAGGCAGCGGACCGCCAGCTCAGCGAGATCAACGCTGTAACGGCCGCCGATATCCAGCGGGTCGCGCGCAAATATCTGGTCGAAAATGGCGCAGCGACGATCCGCTATTTGCCCGCCGCCACCGAAGCCGATACCGCCAAGGGCGACAAGATCACAATTGCGCCGACGGTTGCCGTTGCCGACCTGAAGGCCCCGGGCAACATCGAGATCGTAACCCCGGCGGCGCCAGCCGACCGTGTGCTGCCGCCCCCGCCCGGCGCCGCCATCTCGGCGCAACTGCCGACGCCGGTTGAGACCAGATTGGCCAATGGCCTGCGGGTAATCGTGGTCGAAAAGCACGATCTGCCGCTGGTGACCGCGTCGGTGATTGTCCCAAGTGGTGGTGCTGCCGATCCCCTTGATCGCGCCGGTCTTGGCAACCTTGCGGCAACGCTGATGACCAAAGGCACCGCGACCCGCTCTGCAACCCGGATTGCCCAGGAAATTGAATCATTGGGCGGATCGATCAGCAGCGATGCAGGCTGGGATTCAAGCTCGGTCGATGTCGGGGTGAAATCCGATCAAGCCGCAAAAGCGATCGCGATCCTTGCCGATGTTACCCAGCATCCGGCCTTTGCCCAGGACGAGATTGATCGCGCGAGAACCCAGGCGATCGACGCGGTAGGCGTTGAATTGAAGGACCCGGCCCGACTGTCGTCGTTTGTCGCCCAGCGCGCGGTGTTCGGCAATGGCGGCTATGGGCATTTGCTTTCGGGTACCCCAAAATCGCTGGCTGCGATAACACGGAACGACGTTGTCAAAAACTACGCGGCGAGCTGGCGGCCCGACCAGGCAACATTGGTCATGGTCGGCGACGTTACGCTTTCCCAGGCCAGGACGCTGGCCGACGCCAATTTCGGGAGCTGGAAAGCCGGATCGGGGACAATGCCAGCGGCAGGCGCCACGACCACCGCAGCGCCGCGCGTGATTGTCGTTGATTTCCCCGGCGCCGGACAGGCCGGCGTGGTTGTCGCCCGCGCAGGAATCGCCCGCAGCAATCCCGATTATTATCCGGCGGCGGTTGCCAATGCGACGTTGGGTGGCGGCTATTCATCGCGCCTGAATCAGGAAATTCGCGTGAAGCGCGGGCTGTCCTATGGGGCGGGCAGTCGACTTGATGCGCGCCGGCAACCCGGCCCGTTTTCGGCCAGCACGCAGACCAAGAACCCATCGGCGACCGAAGTCGTTGCGTTGATCGTCGGCGAGATGAAGAAGCTTGGGACGGAACCGACCTCGGCCGCCGAACTCGAAACGCGCAAGGCCGTGCTGATTGGCGGCTTTGGCAGGGCCGCAGAGACCAACGGGGGCATTGCGGGAATCATTGGCAGCTATGTGACCACCGGTGTGCCGCTGACCGAAATACAGGCGTTTACGCCGTCGATCGAAGGCGTGACGCCCGATCAGGTGCAGGCGGCAGCGGCCCGGCTGCTCGATCCATCGCAAGCCAGCATTGTGGTGGTGGGCGATTCCAAATTGTTCGTCGATGACCTGCGCAAGGCCTATCCGGGACTGGAAGTCATTCCCGCCAGCAGCCTTGATCTGGACAGCCCGACCATGAAGTGAGCGCGCCTGTCGGGGCAATACGGGCCACCACGAACGACGTTAACCATCAACCGTTTCGTGGTGGGACACGCCGAAATGCGGTGGCGCGGGCCCCGTTGGAATCGGCTATCGCCTGACCGTTCAGCGGCGTGTTGGAGCCGTGGTGGAGCGGTAGATGGTGTTTTTGCAGCAACAGCGCACGTTGCAACGGATGCGGGTTTGGCTGATCGCCCTGCCGGTGCTGGCCGGTGTCGGCTATTCTGCGCAGGCCGCCATTCGTGCGATCATCGCCCACCCAATTGCCGCCGAAGGGAGCGCATCCCCCTTGCGCGGTTATGAAGCTGAGGATCATTTTCCCGGCGCGGCCTCCTTCTATGCGACCGATGCCGGACACGCAGCAGCCCCGGGCAGCAGCGATGGCGCCGATCGACTGCCCGCCGATGCCAGCATCCATCCGGCACCGCCCTTTTCCATGCGCGCCGCCTCTGTAACTGACCGCGCAAGAGCGCTGAGTTGCCTGACCGACGCCATTTATTTTGAAGCCGCGAACGAGCCCGACGGCGGCCAGCGCGCGGTTGCGCAGGTGATCCTGAACCGGGTCCGCCACCCGGCGTTTCCGGCAACCGTCTGTGGCGTCATCTATCAGGGCAGCGACCATGCCGGCTGCCAGTTTTCCTATGCGTGCGACGGATCGATGGCGCGGGCGCGTAACCGGGCTTTATGGCTGCGCGCCGCCGGGGTCGCGGCCGATGCCCTATCGGGATATGTCTATGCCCCGGTTGGCATGGCGACGCACTATCACACCTATGCCGTCACCCCGGCGTGGAACCGGCACATGGTGATGACGGCCGCGATCGGCGCGCATTTTTTTCACCGGTGGCAGGGATTTTGGGGAACACCCCAGGCATTTCGCCAGGTCTATCGCGGGGGCGAACCAGAACCCGGCCCCCATCCCCGCCCGTCCAATCCGGCAGGGCCAGGCGATCAGCGGACATTGGCCGCCTTTATGATGACCGCGATCCCGACCAGCAGCCTTGCTGCGAACGATTATGCGGACAATGCGGCTCGAACCTTAACGCCGCCGGCGCCCGGGCCGGCCAACCAGCCCGGGGACACCGCACCCGGCGCCAACGCAGCGGACAGCCAGATCCTCGACAAATGGAAGGACTCAGGCAAGCCGCTGCGCTGATCAATTAGATTACCGGCATGTCACCTGATCCTTGTCGACAGCATTGCCAATCGCCGCGCCGCCAGCCGCACCCAGCAAGGTGCCGAGGGTCTTGGAGCCACCGGGTGCGATGACATTGCCCAGCAAACCGCCTGCAATACCGCCGACGATGAGGCCGGTGGTGCCATCTGAGCGGCGGCAATAATAGCGGCCGTCCTGGCCGCGATAGACGCGGTCATTCCGGCGCAAACGGCGTTCGCGATAGGACGTGTCGTCGCGGTAATAATGATCGGCATAATAGCCGTTATAGTGCGGGTCGGGCCGGTTATAATCATAGTGGCGATAGCTGGCATAGCCGGGCCGCCCGCCATCATCGGTGGCACAGCCGGTCAGCGTGCAGGCAGCCGCCAGCATCCCCAAGGCAAGGACGCGCATCGTTTTTCTCCTGGTCATTGCGATACAGGATCAATGCGCGACCAACCCAATTGGTTGCATGGACGGAGCGCAGCAGGAACGCCCGCCTGCGCGCCGCCACCCAATGGTCAGCCGTCGGCGTGGGCGCTTTCGGGCCATTCATGATCGACCGAGGCGGTCTCATCAGCCGCGGTCGCCGCCGCCATTTCGGTATCTAGCAGCGCATCGACCCGCGCGCGCGCAGCGGCGCCTTCGCGAACCAGGCGCTGGTCTCGTGTCTGTTCGGCGCGTTCGGCCATTTGTTCCCACGCATGGGCGGCGCGCGTGCAGCGATCGCGGACATTGTCCAGCGTGGCGGCCTGCGCATTGGCCTGCTCGGCTTCGGCGCGAGCGCGGTAGAAGGCGGCGTCGTTGCTCATCCGGCGGTCCTTCCTGGTATCTTGAGAGGAGCGAACGACGCCCCGACCATCCGTCGTGCGAAAAGGTCGGGGCGCCGGTAACGGCAGATCAGTCAGCCGATCATCAGACCGGCCGATGATTGCTTAGTCGATTGCCGACAAATTGGCCGCCGCCATCTTGCCGCGCTTGTCTTCTTCCAGCTCGTACGTCACGCGCTGATCCTGACGTAGCGTGGTGAGGCCAGCGCGCTCTACTGCGGTGATGTGCACAAAGGCATCATTGCCGCCGCCATCGGGCGCGATAAAACCATAGCCCTTGTCGGCGTTGAAAAACTTCACGGTGCCCGTGATAGCCATAACCATTCCTTCTTCGTTGGGGGGCGTGCCGACGACCGGAACGCCCGGTGCCTTGGCAGCAGGGAAAGAAGGAAAGAGGAGCCGCAAAGCGCCAGAGACCGTCGATTTGCGACTGTAGCGAGTGCGCTATGCGCCTTTTGTGGTGATTTAGCAAATAGACCGCCCCTGCCCGGCAAAAAAGGCGCGCGCGCGGCACACCGCCGTGTAACCAATCCGCGCGCGCGAGCGAATGGCGGATGTCGGGCCATGCAGTCCGGCCAATCCAGGAGAGATTGCCATGACCCGCGCGCTTTTTTCTACCGCCGCCCTGTCGCTTAGCATGATCATCGGCGCCCCCGGCTTTGCCAGCCACACCGCCGCCCACACCGCCCAGCAAGCCGCCGCCATCAAGGCGCATTGCGCCAAATTGAGCCCCGCTGCTGCCGCCAAAGATGCCAAGTGCAAGGCGCACGACATGGCGCACGCCGATTCGATGCACGCAGGCGATGCGATGCACAGCGATGGCGCGATGAAGGCCGGCGACGCAATGCAGGCAGGCGATTCGGTGCACACCGATAATGCGATGATGAACCATGACGACGCGTCGAAAGCCAAGCCGCACTGATCGCGTCTTCCCCTAAATCCGGTTCCTGGTGGCAAGATCCCCTTCGGCCATCAGAAGGCCCCGGCGGCGCACACCCCCCCGTGTCGCACCGCCGGGGCATTTCTTTGTCCTGCCGACGCCAGCGCGCCATCGCCCGCGCTGAAAAACCCTGCGCCTTCTCTCGCGCCTTACACCCGCGCGACCAGCAACGACCCCGCCGCCGCCGGTGCGATAAGATCGGCAGAGGGCACCACCCCACCAATCCAGTCGCCCCAATGCGCGCGCGGCATCAGCACCACTTGCCGCGCATGATAGGGCGCGACATCGGGGCCGGGATCACAGGTGAGCATCGTAAAGGCTTCCCCCACCGCCGCATCGGCGCGCCACAGCCCGGCGATGCACAGATAGTCACCCGCTAGCGGACCATTGGGCGCGGGGGTGAAGATCCATTTGGTCTTGCGCTTCTGCGCCGGATCAACGGGCGCGGTGAATTCATAAAAACCATCCACCGGGATCAGGCAGCGCCCGCCGGTCGCGCTATTGGCAAAGCTGCGCCCCTCGCTGCGGTAGTTATACAGCGGCTTGCTGCCCATTTTGCCGCCCATCGGCCAGCTCCACCGCCGTGAGACGAGTTCGGCGGCAAGCCCGGTGCCAGCGCCAAGCCCAACGCCGGGGGCCGCGCCTTCGGCAGAGGCGCGGATGATCACGGTGGCATCGGTGATGCGGATGCTGGGCAAGGGCGCCATGTTGGGCGCGCCCTCCGGAAAACGCAGCGGGATCTTCAGTTGCGACCAATCATCGCGGAGCTGACCCAGAGCGATGCGGCGAGCAGCTTCATTGCACATGACCGGGCAGCCTAACGATTTTGCGCGGCACAATCGAGGCTCAAGCCCGGCGTCGGGCGGCGTCGCCAAAGCGCCGTCAGGCCCCGAGAATTGACAAGTCTAATTCCGTAACTACATATTCAGGCATGTGGAGATCAGTTTCGACCCTGCCAAGCGCAAGAAGACGTTGTCCGAGCGCGGTCTGGATTTCGCCGATGCGCCGCGGCTGTTCGCGGGGCTGACCTATACGCAACCGGATGACCGGTTCGATTATGCGGAAGCCCGGTTCCAGACTTTTGGCCTGCTCGACGAACGACTGGTGATGGTAGTGTGGGCGGAGACCAAAACCGGTCGTCGCGTTATTTCGATGAGGAAATGCAATGAGCGAGAACAAAGCTGGTTTGGCCAGCGGCTGGGTTGACCCCGACGACGCGCCCGAATGGACTCAGGAGATGTTCGACAGCGCCGAAGTGCGCGTCGGCGATCAGGTCATCCGCCCCGGCGCGTGGCGCACGGCGGGCCGCCCGCCGATCCGCGGCGTGGCGAAGCAGCAGGTGACGTTACGGGTTGACCCTGATGTAATCGCCAAATTCCGGGAGGGTGGGCCGGGCTGGCAGGGACGGATGAACGAGGCGCTGCGCAAGGCCGTGGGCCTGTAATGAAGGCGGGATCGCCTTAGGTCCACGCGCAAAAGCCACGCGCGTTTGGTAGAGGCGCGGATGATCACGGTGGCATCGGTGAAGCGGAAGCTGGGCATCGACCAGCAACCGCATCAGGCGGCTTGCACCACCGCATGATCAACCGCGCGGGCGCCATAGGTAAGGCAAGCGATGACATCTTCGCGCGTCAGATATGGAAAATCGCCGAGCAATTCCTCCATGCTGACGGATGACGCTAACGCATCGAGCACGTCGCTGACCCGCATGCGTGTGCCAGCGACGATCTGCCGACCGCCGCATACTTCCGGATCGATAACCACGCGCGCTGTCATGCGCGCATCTTGCTGGGCGTATCGGCAGGCGTCAATTTCATCCGACCGCTGCCCGCGCCGTTAAGGCCTTTCGTTCCAACAGCGGCTTCAGATACTGGCCGGTGAAGCTGCGGGGTTCCTTGACCACTTGTTCGGGCGTCCCCTCGGCCACAACCTCGCCGCCCTTTACGCCGCCTTCCGGCCCCAGATCGAGCACCCAGTCGGCGGTCTTGATGACATCGATTATGGTCGGTCACCACCACGGTATTGCCCTGTTCGACCAGCGCGTGGAGCACTTCGAGGAGTTTACGGACGTCTTCGAAATGCAGGCCAGTGGTTGGTTCATCGAGAAATTGGGGTGCCAGCTTGCTAAACTCACCAATCTCCACCCGCATCCTCAATCGCTTTGAGCAACGCCTGCTTGCTCGCCGTGCGGCGCTTGCCGCTGTTGCGGGGCAGATCGGGCAAGCCAAGAGCGGCTTTGCGCGCGGCGATGCGCTGACCCATTGCTGCCATGTCGATGACTGGCAACTGCCCCTCCGCAACGTCAGCCTTGCATGTCCTTGACGCCATAATCGCCATCGCTTTCTTCGCGTATCCGCCGATCGAGATACTCCAGATCGGCATCGGGATGAAGAGCAAGCAGCAAGCGCGCCTGATCAAGCCGGTCGCGCGCCGTGCCGGACGCATATTGGCCCATGCGATCGGCGATCAGGTCTTCAACCGAAATCACCCGGAACAGCGCGGTCTCACCAACAGGCTGAACGAGGCGGATGCGCGCCGCATCGACGGTGCCGTCCATCGGCACGTCGGCAACGACTTCAAAACCCAAAACCAGATCAGGATGTATCCAGCCCCGCGTCGCCATACCCGGTCCGGACGGTTTGACGAAACCGAGACGCTGCAATTCTTCCTCAAGTTCGGACTGGCGCGGTGTGCAGAGATCAAAATCGCCGGTGCTGACCGCGCTGGTCGACCAGAATTCTGCCGCCGCGCCGCCGACAAGGATTGGGCGTTGATAACCGCGTGCCACCATTGCCTCGCTGGCTCGAGCGAGCAGGCGGAGGGCGGCTTCGAATTCCGGGCGGTAACTCACTCCGCCGCCACCTCTTCGCGCTTCGACCGCGCCGTTAAGGCCTTTCGTTCCAACAGCGGCTTCAGATACTGGCCGGTGAAGCTGCGGGGTTCCTTGACCACTTGTTCGGGCGTCCCCTCGGCCACAACCTCGCCGCCCTTTACGCCGCCTTCCGGCCCCAGATCGAGCACCCAGTCGGCGGTCTTGATGACATCGAGATTATGTTCGATCACCACCACGGTATTGCCCTGTTCGACCAGCGCGTGGAGCACTTCGAGGAGTTTACGGACGTCTTCGAAATGCAGCCCGGTGGTCGGTTCATCGAGGATGTAGAGCGTTTGCCCGGTGGAGCGGCGGGCGAGTTCCTTGGCAAGTTTGACGCGCTGTGCTTCGCCACCCGACAGGGTGGTGGCTTGCTGGCCAACCTTGACATAGCCCAGCCCGACTTCGGCGAGCATCGCCATCTTGTCGCGGATGGGGGGCACTGCCTTGAAAAATTCCACCGCGTCCTCAACCGTCATGTTCAGGACGTCGGCGATGCTCATGCCCTTGAACTTCACTTCCAGCGTCTCGCGATTATAGCGCGCGCCGTGGCAGACATCGCACGTCACATAGACATCGGGCAGGAAGTGCATTTCGATCTTGATCAGCCCGTCCCCGGTGCAGGCTTCACAGCGGCCGCCCTTGACGTTGAAGCTGAAGCGGCCGGGTTTATAGCCCCGCGCCTGCGCCTCGGGCAGGCCGGCGAACCAGTCGCGGATCGAGGTAAAGGCGCCGGTATAGGTGGCCGGGTTGCTGCGCGGGGTGCGGCCGATGGGTGACTGGTCGATATCGATGACCTTGTCGCAATATTCGAGGCCGGTGATCTTGTCATGCTTACCCGCGATCAGCCGCGCGCCGTTGAGCGTGCGGGCAGCGGCGGCGTAGAGCGTGTCGATCGTGAAGCTCGACTTGCCCGATCCCGATACGCCGGTGACGCAGGTAAAGGTGCCCAGCGGGATGCCGGCGGTAACGCCGCGCAGATTATTGGCGGTGGCGCCGTGGACGGTCAGTTTCTTGCCATTGCCCTTGCGGCGCTTGGCCGGCACCGGGATTTCGCGCGTGCCGTTCAGATAATCGGCGGTGACGCTGCCGGTGGTTGCGAGGATCTCCGCCAGTGTGCCGCGCGCAACCACGTCGCCGCCGTGCACGCCCGCGCCGGGGCCCATATCAAGGATGTAATCGGCAGACCGGATCGCGTCTTCATCATGTTCGACGACCAGCACGGTATTGCCCAGATCGCGCAGCCGGCGGAGCGTGGCGAGCAGCATGTCGTTATCGCGCTGGTGCAGACCGATGCTGGGTTCATCGAGCACATAGAGCACGCCCGACAGCCCACTGCCGATCTGGCTGGCAAGCCGGATGCGCTGGCTTTCGCCGCCGCTGAGCGTGCCGCTGGTGCGATCAAGGTTGAGGTAATCGAGCCCGACATTGTTGAGAAAGCCAAGCCGTTCGAGAATCTCCTTCAGGATGCGTTCGGCGATGGCGTTTTGTTGCGGCGACAAATCAGCCGGAATGGCCTGAAACCAGTCGAGCGCATCGACCACCGACAAATGGGTGATGCTGCTGATGTCGCGCATGCCGACTTTGACCGCCAGCGCCTCTGGCTTCAACCGCGCGCCGCCGCACACCTCGCACGGAGCGGAGCTTTGATATTTGCTCAGTTCCTCGCGCATCCACGCGCTTTCGGTGCTGAGCATGCGGCGGTTGAGATTGCCGATCACGCCCTCGAACGGCTTTTTCACGTCATAGGTCTTGCGCCCGTCGACAAAAGTCAGCGTGACGGGCTTGCCGCCGGTGCCGTAGAGGATGATCAGCCGCACGTCGCCGGGCAGATCCTGCCAGGGGGTATCAAGGCTGAAGCCGAATTCGCGCGCCAGGCTGCCCAGTACCTGCATGTAATAGGGGCTGGGCGGTTGCGATTTCGCCCAGGGCACGACCGCGCCCTTTTTGATGCTGAGCGCGTGGTTGGGAACAACAAGGTCTTCGTCGAACAGCAGTTTTTCGCCCAGCCCGTCGCACGCCGGGCACGCGCCTTGCGGGGCGTTGAAGCTGAACAGACGGGGTTCGATTTCGGCGATGGTGAAACCTGATACGGGGCAGGCGAATTTTTCGCTGAACACGATGCGGTTGGGCGGGATGCCCGCGCCTTTCATCTGGCCGGCGTCGAGCGCCTCATCCTCACGGCCCGGCACGACGCCATCGACCAGATCGGCAAAGGCCAGCCCGTCGGCCAGCTTCAGCGCGGTTTCAAAACTGTCGGCCAGCCGCGTCGCGATGTCGGCGCCAACGACCAGCCGGTCTACAACGACTTCGATGTCGTGCTTGTATTTCTTGTCGAGCGCGGGGGCTTCATCAATTTCGTACAGGTCGCCATCGATGCGGACGCGGGTGAAGCCGGCCTTTTGCCACTCCGCCAGCTCCTTGCGATATTCACCCTTGCGGCCGCGCACCACCGGCGCAAGCAGATACAGCCGGGTACCTTCGGGCAGCGCCATGACCCGGTCGACCATCTGGCTGACCGTCTGTGCCGAGATCGGCAGACCGGTGGCGGGCGAATAGGGAATCCCAACCCGCGCCCATAACAGCCGCATATAATCATAGATTTCGGTCACGGTCGCGACAGTCGAGCGCGGGTTTCGGCTGGTCGTCTTCTGCTCGATGCTGATCGCCGGGGACAGTCCCTCGATATGATCGACATCGGGCTTTTGCATCATTTCAAGAAATTGGCGCGCATAGGCCGACAGCGATTCAACATAGCGGCGCTGCCCTTCGGCATAGATGGTGTCGAACGCCAGGCTCGACTTGCCCGAGCCAGACAGGCCGGTAATGACCGTCAGCGTGTCGCGCGGAATATCCACCGAAACGTCTTTAAGATTATGCTCGCGCGCGCCGCGAACGCTTATGTGAGTCAGCATAGAGCGAAGTTCTACTTATGTTCTGTTGGAAGTTCCAGTCCCCAGATAGGGATGCCGCCGGCGCCCCGCCACCCGGGATTCGGGGCAATCCGTTGCCCCGCCCGATCGCGAGCGGGTGTTGCCGGGCGGCCGATTTGGTGCGCGCATTGCGCAGAAAGGCTGGGTTGCTTACATCGATGTAAAGCAGCATTGGCTTTTTGGGCGTCAGTCCCCTAAGACTGGCATTGTTGCGACATCCACACTGCCATTGGGGGATGGTAGCCGACGAGTTCAAACAATGGGGCATCACGCGTAATGGCGTCACTGACGCACGAAAATCCCACGATGGAACGGCTGACGCGGCTGGTCTATGATAGCCCGATCGCGTCGGTGGTCAGTGATCCGCGCCAGCCCGACAATCCGATCGTCGCCTGCAACGACGCGTTTTGCGAATTGACCGGCTATCCGCGTGAAGATGTTATCGGCCGCAATTGCCGATTCCTGTCGGGTCCGGCGACCGAGCCCTGGTTGTCCCAACAGATCAGCCGCAGCGTGCGTGAACACAAACCCATTCTGGTCGAAATCCTGAACTACAAGCGCGACGGTACGCCGTTTCGGAACGCGGTACTGGTGGCACCGCTTTATGACGAGGACGACGAATTGGTCTATTTCCTCGGATCGCAGATCGAGATTGAGGCCGGATCCCCGACGCCCAGCAGCATGCGGCGGATGAAGGCGGCCGAACTCGTCAAATCGCTGTCGCAACGCCAGTGGCAAGTGCTCAAGCTGGTCGCCAGTGGGTTGCTGAACAAGCAGATTGCCGGCGAACTGGGCTTGTCGGAAAAAACGGTGAAAATGCACCGCGCGATCCTGATGGACCGGCTGGGTACACCGACCACCGCCGATATGATCCGATTGGCCGTCGAAGCCGGACTATGACACATTGGTAACCGGGTGGTAATCGATTACGGTCGAAAACCCGTATAGAACAATCACTTGACCTCTCATAACTTCGCTAACGATATCATGGTCGCGGCACGAGTCGGCGTAGCTCCCTCTGCCTTGACTCCGGGCCTCCCCCCCTCGCCCATCCCTCGCTGCGACCATGGTATTGAAGAATGCCGGTACCGCGGCGACACTGGATCTGGTCCGCATCGGCATTATCGACCGGCGAAACGGCTACGTCGCCATCGAACGCCAGCGTTCGCCTTCTCCCGGTTCACAAGTCTCTCGACTCGCAGGTTGTGTTACTGTATTGTACAAATAATACAGTAGTGAGGGCGCCATGAGTCGAAAGAAAGACAAGGCGGCAAAGGCTGCCGCTACGCCGGGTAAGACCGGACGGGTCAAACTGCCGAAGAAGATCGGCACAGTAAAACTCCCCAAGGAGCTCCGCAAATCGGGTGAGCGGCTGATTGAAACGGGCATCGAGGCACTGCGCGATGCGGCGACGCGCGAAATCGCAACGGCCGGGATCGCGGCCATCGTCGCCAATGCGGTCCGTTCAAAGGACAGGCATGCGCAGACCACAGCGGGCCAGGGGCCCCGTCCCTCCGCACGCACGGTAGAAGCCGTGATCATCGATGACGAACCGCCGCGCCCCGCGTTCGAGGCTGACGCGATGATCAACGCCGTCGGTGCAGCAGCAATTCAGGCGCTGCAAAAGCTGATGGCAAAGCCGACCAGCTGACCCGGCAACGCGGCAGGCGCCGCTAAATATGAATCGGCTTGCCCAGCACGCCCATCGCCGCTTCCTTGAACGCTTCGGCATGCGTCGGATGCGCGTGGCAGGTATAGGCGATATCCTCACTCGTCGCGCCGAATTCCATTGCCTGCGCCGCTTGCGCGATCATTGATCCGGCGACACTGGCGATCATCCAGACGCCGATCACACGATCAGTCTTGGCGTCGGCGATTACTTTCACAAAACCGTCGGGTTCGTGGTTGGTCTTGGCCCGGCTGTTGGCGAGCATCGGGAATTTGCCGATTTTAACCGCGCCCTTTTCTGTCGCCTGCTCTTCGGTCAGGCCAACGCCCGCGATTTCGGGCCAGGTATAGACGACCGACGGGATGACATCGTGGTTCACGATACCGGTCAGCCCGGCGATATTCTCGGCCACCGCAATTCCTTCATCCTCGGCCTTGTGCGCCAGCATCGGGCCGGGGACGACATCACCGATCGCCCAGATGCCGGGAACGCCGGTTTTAAAGCTGTGATCGATTTCGATCTGACCGCGTTTGTTGGGGGTGATGCCGGTGACTTCCAGGTTCAACCCATCGGTATTGGGCTTGCGGCCGATCGAGACGAGAACGCAATCAGCTTCGATCGTCTCGGCCGCGCCGCCGGCGGCGGGTTCGACCGTGACGGTGGCCTTGCCATCGTGCACCATGACGCCTGTGACCTTGGTCGACAGCTTGAATTCAATGCCCTGCTTTTTGAAAACCTTGTTCGATTCCTTGCGAACCTCGCCGTCGAAACCGGGCAGGATCTGATCGAGATACTCGACACAGGTCACTTTCGCTCCGAGCCGCTTCCACACCGATCCCAGCTCGAGCCCGATAACGCCGCCGCCAATAACGACCAGATGTTCGGGTACCTTCGCCAGCTCAAGCGCACCGGTCGAATCGACGATCACTTGCGCGGTGTTATCGACCGCGACGCCGGGCAGCGGGGTCACGCTCGATCCGGTGGCAATGACGATATTCTTTGCGCGGTAGCTGGTGCCCGCCACATCGACCGTGTCGGTGCCGGTGAATCTGGCATGACCCTTCAGCCATTCGACCTTGTTCTTTTTGAACAGGAACGCGATGCCGCCGGTGAGCTGCTTGACCGCATCCTTTCGCTGCGCATGGAGCGCGTCCATATCGAGCTCGACCGACCCCAGCTTGATGCCCAGCTTCGCCATCATCCCGTTCGCCGCATCGTTGAAGAATTCGGACGCGTGGAGCATCGCCTTGGACGGGATGCACCCGACGTTGAGGCAGGTCCCGCCAAGTGTCTCGCGGCTTTCGACACACGCGGTCTTCAGCCCGAGCTGCGCGGCGCGGATCGCCGCGACATAGCCACCGGGGCCAGAGCCGATGATCAGGACGTCGAAATCATAGTCAGCCATGGTTCACTCCGTCGCGTTCCTGCCCAAGCAGCAACTCAGGGTTTTCAGGGCAGAAATTGGGCCCTGGGCGCCTGCGTTGGCAGGCGCACTTTGGTTTCGGTTGGGTGTTCCGAAGAACCAATCACAAATCGATCAAGATCCGGGTCGGGTCCTCAATCGCATTCTTGAGCGCGACGAGGAACGTCACCGCTTCCCGCCCGTCGATCAGACGGTGGTCGTAGCTGAGCGCGAGGTACATCATCGGACGCGCGACGATCTGGCCGTTCTTGACGACCGGACGGTCTTCGATGCGGTGCAAACCCAGCACGGCGGACTGCGGCGGGTTGATGATCGGCGTCGACATCAGGCTGCCGAAAACGCCGCCGTTGGAAATGGTGAAGGTGCCGCCCTTCATGTCTTCCATCTTGAGCGTGCCGTCCTTGGCGCGCCTGCCAAAATCGCCGATTGTCTTTTCGATGCCCGCAACGCTCAGCTGGTCGGCATCGCGGATGACGGGAACGACAAGGCCGTTGGGGGCGGAGACCGCAACCGAAATATCGGCATAGTCATGATAAACGATCTCGTCGCCGTCGATCTGCGCGTTGACGCTGGGGACATCCTTCAGCGCGAGGCAGGCGGCCTTCACGAAAAAGCCCATAAAGCCCAGCCGGACGCCGTGCTTCTTTTCAAACAGATCCTTGTACCTGGCGCGCGCCTCGATCACCGCCGTCATGTCGACATCGTTGAACGTGGTGAGCATCGCAGCGGTGTTCTGGGCGTCCTTCAGTCGCTTGGCGACGGTCTGGCGCAGCCGCGTCATGCGGACACGTTCTTCCTTGCGCGCGCCCGAGGTGGCCGCGCTCGGCAGGGAGGTACCGACGCTAGCGGCGGGGGCCGCAGGCGCTGCCGCAGCCGGGGTGCTGGCCGCCGCAAGCACGTCGTCCTTGGTCAGCCGGCCATCCTTGCCGGTGCCGGTAACGGTCGACGGATCAACCCCGGTTTCGAGCACCGCGCGGCGCACCGAGGGCGACAAGGCGGCAGGGGCCGCATCACCGGTGGGCTCTGCGACGGGCGCCGGGGCAACCGGCGCTGCAGCTGGGGTGGCAGCGGCCGCACCGCCTGCCTCGATCGTCGCAATCATCGCGCCAACTTCGACCGTGTCGCCGACCTTGACGGCGTGCTCGCCCATCACGCCGGCGGCAGGCGCGCCGACTTCCACCGTAACCTTGTCGGTTTCCAGACTGGCGACTGGTTCATCCAGGGCGACCGCATCGCCGGGCTGCTTGAGCCATTCGCCCAAAGTTGCTTCGGTGATCGATTCACCCAGAACGGGCACTTTGACTTCGGTTGCCATATTCTACTTCCTGCTGTGTTCCTGCGCCGGCAGGAGCCAAGGGTTGCGGTCCGAAACGCTGCGTTCGCAGGAACGCAGGGATCGGACATCAGGTCTTTCTTGTCCGCCGGATTTCCCCGCGAACATTATGCCCCAGGGCGTCGGCGACAAGCGCGGCCTGTTCCATCTGGTGGCGTTTCATCAGTCCCGTTGCGGGCGAAGCAGAGGCAGCACGGCCCGCATAACGGGGCCGGGCGACCTGTGTCTTGGCAGCGGCAAGGCTTTCCTCGATAAACGGTTCAACAAAGCTCCATGCGCCGTTATTCTTTGGTTCTTCCTGCGCCCACACCACGTCTTCCAGCGCGGCCATGCGCTTCAGCCGGACGGTAAGCGGATCCCCCGGGAAGGGATAAAGCTGTTCCAGGCGCACGATCGCGGTGCTGGTGTCGCCCGCCGCGTCACGTGCCTCCATCAGGTCATACGCCACCTTGCCCGAACACAGCACCAGGCGCCTGACGTCCTTGTCCGCCGGCGCCGCCGGATCAGACAGGATGCGCATGAAATGTGCCTCGCCCTGGAAATCTTCTGCCTTCGATACCGCCAGCTTGTGACGCAGCAGCGATTTCGGCGTGAAGACGATCAGCGGCTTGCGGAACGGGCGGTGCATCTGGCGCCGCAGCAGATGGAAATAATTCGCCGGTGTCGTGCAATTGGCGACCTGCATATTGTCCTGCGCACAGAGCTGAAGGAAGCGTTCGATCCGCGCCGAGCTATGCTCAGGGCCCTGCCCTTCATAACCGTGCGGCAACAGCATCACGAGGCCGTTGGCCCGCAGCCATTTGGCTTCGCCGGCGGCAATGAACTGATCAATCATGATCTGCGCGCCGTTCATGAAATCGCCAAATTGCGCTTCCCACAGCACCAATGTCTTTGGATCGGCAAGGGCATAGCCATATTCAAAGCCGAGCACGCCATATTCCGATAACGGGCTGTCGAGTACTTCGAAGCTGCCATGCTCGATGGTCTGAAGCGGCACATATTTGTGCTCATCGGTCTGATCGACCCACACCGCATGACGCTGGCTGAAGGTCCCGCGCCCCGAGTCCTGACCCGACAGGCGGACGCCGTAGCCTTCGGACAGCAGCGATCCGAACGCGAGCGCTTCGCCGGTTGCCCAGTCGAAATTGGTGCCCGAATTGAACATCTCGCGCTTGGCATCGATCACGCGGCCCAGCGTCTTGTGGATTTTCACCGTGTCGGGGACCGTGGTCAGCGTGCGACCCAGCGCATCGAACAGCTTTTTGTCGATGCCGGTTTCTACATTGCGCCGCGCGCTTTCCGCGTCGGCGGGGGCGTGCAGCCCTGACCAGCGGCCCGCAAACCAGTCCGCCTTGTTGGGTTTATAGCTGGCGCCCGCTTCAAATTCGCCCTCAAGCAGGTCGTTGAAGCTTTTGACCGCGCCGTCGATCCATGCCTGATCGACCACGCCCTGCTCCATCAGTCTCTTGCCATAGACATCGCTGACCGGCGGATGCTTACGGATGCGGTCGTACATTAATGGCTGCGTGAAACTTGGCTCGTCGCCTTCATTATGGCCAAAGCGGCGATAGCACCACATGTCGATAACGATGTCGCGTTTGAAGCGCTGGCGGAACTCGATCGCCATCTTGCACGCGAACGTCACCGCTTCGGGATCATCGCCATTCACGTGGAAGATCGGCGCCTGAACACCCTTGGCCACGTCGGACGGATAGGGCGAGGACCGCGCAAATTGCGGGCTGGTCGTGAAGCCGATCTGGTTGTTGATGATGAAGTGCAGGCAACCGCCCGTATTATAGCCGCGAATTCCCGAAAAACCCAGACATTCCCAAACGATGCCCTGCCCGGCAAACGCCGCGTCGCCGTGAATCAGCACCGGCAGCGAGCCGCTGTGATCGGCCAGATCGCCCGCAATCGTCTGAATGGCGCGCACCTTGCCGAGCACGACCGGGTCGGCGGCTTCCAGATGCGATGGGTTGGCAACCAACGACATATGGACATTGATGCCGTCAAATTCGCGGTCGGTGCTGGTGCCGAGATGGTATTTCACGTCGCCGGAACCCGCGACATCATCCGGATTGTCCGAACCCCCGCCGAATTCGTGGAAGATCACGCGGTACGCCTTGGCCATCACGTTCGCCAGCACGTTCAGTCGCCCGCGATGCGCCATGCCATAGACAATTTCGCGGATACCAAACTGACCGCCATATTTGATCACCGCTTCAAGCGCGGGGATCATCGATTCGCCGCCATCAAGCCCGAAACGTTTGGTGCCGACATATTTGCGGGCGCAGAATTTCTCCCACTGCTCGCCTTCGATCACCTTGTTGAGGATCGCCTTTTTGCCCATCGGCGAAAATTCGATCGCCTTGTCCTGGCCCTCCATCCGCTCCTGCAGGAAGCGGCGCTCCTCGACATCGGCGATATGCATATATTCCAGGCCGACCTTGCCGCAGTAATTGCGGCGCAGGATCTCGACGATCTGGCGCACGGTGCCCCATTGCATGCCCAGCGTGCCGCCAAGATAGACCGGACGATCAAGGTCAGCACCCGAAAAGCCGTGATATTCGGGAGTCAGATCGGCGGGCAGATCATGGTGGGCAATGCCCAGCGGATCGAGATCGGCGGCCAGATGCCCGCGCACCCGATAGGTGCGGATCAGCATCATCGCGCGGATCGAGTCGGCCGCGGCCTGCGTTACATCGAGCTGCGGCGCGGCGACGGGCGCGACATCAGCCTTGGGCGCGCCGCTTTTCGTTGGCTTGGGCGCTGGCTCCATCTGGGTCGGATCGAGCGCCGAGGTCAGATCGTCGGTTGCGCTGCCGGGCCAGCCGGGATGACCCCAGCTTGGTGCTTGCGGCGTCCCGTCAAGCCCGTCGAACAGCGCCCGCCATGCCGGCTCGACGCTGTCGGGCGATGCCTTGTACCGCGCGTAAAGCGACTCGATGAATGCCGGGCTTACCGATCCGGCAAGCGCTTCGAAATCCTGGCCTTCATAGCCCATGGTCTTTGTCCTTCTCATCCCTTTCTCTGCGGAGAAAGGGTTGCGCAGACGTGGTTCGCATACCCGATGCGGACCCTGTCGAAGCTGGTGAGGGTAAAAGCCGCCCGCCAACCGCGCGCGCCCCGACCCTCATCCAATCTGTGCCCGTCAGCATGCTGACACGCGTTGGTATCCCCCTCCCCGATTGGGAGAGGGAAATCTCACCCGTTCAAAACCGCAAGCAAGGTCGTGCCGAGTTCGCTGGGCGAATCCGCCACCTTGATGCCGGCGGCTTCCATCGCCGCGATCTTGTCCTCGGCGCCGCCCTGTCCGCCTGACACGATCGCGCCGGCATGGCCCATTCGTCGCCCGGGCGGCGCGGTGCGGCCGGCGATAAAGCCCGCCATCGGCTTTTTGCGGCCGCGCTTTGCCTCGTCGCGCAGGAACTGCGCCGCTTCTTCCTCGGCCGATCCGCCAATTTCACCAATCATGATGATCGACTTGGTCGCATCATCGGCGAGAAACAGTTCGAGCACGTCGATGAAGTTGGTGCCGTTGACCGGATCGCCGCCGATGCCGACCGCCGTCGTCTGGCCAAGCCCGGCGTTGCTGGTCTGGAACACGGCTTCATAGGTCAGCGTGCCCGATCGCGAGACAACGCCGACCGATCCCTTTTTAAAGATGCTGCCCGGCATGATGCCGATCTTGCACTCGCCGGGCGTCAGCACGCCCGGGCAGTTGGGACCGATCAGCCGTGACCTGGAGCCCGACAGCGCGCGTTTGACCTTGACCATGTCGAGTACCGGAATACCCTCTGTAATCGTCACGATCAGTGGCACCTGCGCGTCGATGGCCTCAAGGATCGAATCGGCGGCAAAGGGTGGCGGCACGTAGATGACGCTGGCGGTCGCGCCGGTCTTGGCGACGGCTTCCTCGACCGTGTTGAACACCGGCAGATCGAGATGCGTCGTCCCGCCTTTGCCCGGCGTAACGCCACCGACCATCTGCGTCCCGTAATCGAGCGCTGCCTTGGTATGAAAGCTGCCGGTTTCCCCGGTCATGCCCTGGGTGATGACCTTGGTATTCTTGTCGACGAGGATGCTCATTTGGATGCTTTCACAAGCGCCGCGATATGTATGGGCTGCGGTCCATTTCGTGTCGTCGGCGTGTTGAAGTAGACTGTCGTGGTTCCATTCGTCGTGGCCCAAAAACCATCGGCAAATGTGTTTTTGACGACGAGTTTCGAAGGCGTACCCAAATCTGCACTGAGTGCTTCAGTGACCAATTTGGCTTGTTCGAAATCGGCCACGTTCGTTACGAAGGTACATTGCGTATCGCGCGGACCGAATGCGCTGAAAGGGCCTGTTATCAGCGCAGCTCGACTTGGCACTGCCACCGCCTGCCCCTTGAATGCGGCTGTATCCCCTCGCCAATATGCCACGGTAGCAACTGGGCTAACCCAATGCGTCAGGGCATTCGCGGATGCGGGTGGACCGGCCAATTGAACAGGCTTCTCAGTAAATCCTTGTTGTATCAGTATCTTCGCATCCACGTTTGCAGGATCAGGCAAACAAAGGCTCTTAAACTGTGCGACAATTTGCTGTGGGGATTGCGAAGTGACGCCGAGATTCTCGCCCAGTACAGTTCCGCCACCGACTATAGCGGGCTCTCCGCGCTTGCTGGACAGTGTCAGGGATTGAGCAGCCGCAGATGACGTTACGGCTATGCTAAGGGCAATCACAACGGCGCGCATCACGCCAGCGACCCATCGATCGCCTTGCACGCCACCAGCAATTCCTTCACCGCATCGACCGACACGTCGAGGTTCTTCTTCGCTTCGGCATCCAGCGCGATTTCGATCACCTGCTCGACGCCGCCCGCGCCGATGATGCAGGGCACGCCGACATAAAGGTTATCGACGCCGTATTGCCCGGTCAGGTGCACGGCGGCAGGCAGCAGACGCTTCTGGTCGCCCAGATAGGCTTCCGCCATCGCGATGCCGCTGGTGGCGGGGGCGAAATAAGCCGAGCCGGTCTTCAGCAAGGCGACGATTTCGCCGCCGCCGCTGCGGGTGCGCGCAACGATTGCATCGATGCGTTCCTGCGTCGATTTGCCCATCTTGATCAGATCGGGGACGGGAATGCCGCTGACGGTGGAATATTGGATGACCGGGACCATTGTGTCGCCGTGCCCGCCGAGCACGAAGCTGGTCACGTCCTTGATCGACACCTTGAATTCCTCCGCCAGGAAATGGCTGAAGCGTGACGAATCGAGCACGCCGGCCATGCCGACGACCTTGTGATGCGGCAGGCCAGAGAATTCGCGCAGCGCCCACACCATCGCGTCCAACGGGTTGGTGATGCAGATCACAAACGCGTCGGGGGCGTTGGCGGCGATGCCTTCGCCGACCGCTTTCATCACCTTCAGGTTGATGCCGAGCAGATCGTCGCGGCTCATGCCCGGTTTGCGCGCGACACCAGCGGTGACGATGATGACGTCCGCGCCCGCAATATCGGCATAGTCATTGGTGCCGGTGATCCTGGCGTCAAATCCCTCAACCGGGCCGCACTGCGACAAATCGAGCGCCTTGCCCTGCGGTACGCCCTCCACCACGTCGAACAGGACGATATCGCCCAGGCCCTTGAGTGCAGCGAGGTGCGCGAGCGTGCCCCCGATGTTACCGGCGCCAATCAGCGCGATCTTGTTGCGGGCCATGATGTCTCCTTCGCGTAACGTCGACAGCGGGCCGGTTGCAGCCCGGGAAATCCGGCCTCGCTTAGGCGTTTTGACCGGCGTCGACAACCCAAGAAATCCGCGATGCACCGGGATTTATTGCATTTCATTCGCAATAGCGAATGTCGCCGTCAGTCGGGTGCTGAATCGTCTGCGACGTAGCGTCGTTCACCGGTTGCGGCGTTGAACCAGACGCGCACGGCAACCCCCGATTCATCGACAAAACGTTCCGGTGTCGCCTTCCACGCAGGGCCGACCGGCGCGCGCATTGCGGCCGCGCCGTACCGGCGGCGCTCGAACAGCGTGCCACCCAGAATGACCAGCGCCATCAGCAGGAACGGAAAGGTCGATCCGTCGACCACCAGCCCCGCAATGCCGATGCCGGCGAGCAGGACGGCAAAGGCCAGCACGGCGTTGCGCAGCATCACTCAGGCACCGGATCAAGGATAACAGCGGTGCCATAGGCGATCACTTCGTTCATCGCCTGCGCAATCTCACCCGAATCGAACCGCATCATCACCACCGCGTTTGCGCCCATCAGCACCGCATTATGGATCATCCGGTCAATCGCCTGCCGCCGGGTTTCTTCGACCAGTTGGGTATATTCGGTGATTTCACCCCCGACGATCGAGCGCAGGCTGGCGGTGATGTTGCCGCCAATCCCCCGGCTGCGCACAACAACGCCGAAGACCTGCCCCAACGTCGCGCGGACGGCATGGCCGGGCACATTTTCCGTGGTGGTGACGAGCATGCTGTTCCCCCCTTTGCCGAAACTCACGTGCGCCTTTGTCGCGCTTGACGACGCCACTGGCAACCCGATCTTAAACCTGCCCGGTTAGGCCGTCCCGAATGCGAGGCAAACGATCCGAGCCAATCATTGCGATTGATATGATCCGCTTTGCCTGCGCAATGCTGGTTGTCGTCTACCATGTCGACGTGGGATATTGGCTGTCACCCAGCAACCACGCGGCGTCTGTGCTGACGTCCTATGGCGAGGCCAATTCGGGGATGGCGATCAGCCGGGTCGGGTGGGTCGGTGTAGAGATATTCTTCGTGATTTCGGGTCTGGTAATCGCCCGATCCGCACTACAAGCCGACTGGCGTTCATTTGTGCGACGGCGATTCTTACGCTTGGTTCCCGCCGTCTGGATATGCGCGACGGTCACGTTTGCAATGCTCGCGGCCAGCGGCCATTTTGGTCCTGCCATTGGCTTTGATTGGCTGCGGTCCGTGGCATTCTGGCCGATCGGCAACCAGATCGACGATGTCTATTGGACGTTGGGCGTCGAGACCTTTTTCTACCTTGCGGTGGCGATAACGTTGGGCAGCCATGGGACACCGCAGAGGATAGAACAGCTCGCCTGGGTGCTTGGCCTCGTCAGTGCAGCTGGATGGCTAGCCACGCTTTTCCAGCCCACGCTGATGCTTGCGGTCATGTCCAATCAAGCCGCAACCTTATTACTGCTGCCTTATGGCGTGTTCTTTGCGCTCGGCATGATGATTGCCGCGATCCACACCCGGCCCTTGGGTCCTGCGCGCGGCGCATTGATGGTCGTGCTGACGGCGGCGGCGCTTATCGAGATCAGCGCCCACAGCGAGGGCCGCGAGGCGGCAATGGCCGTCGCAGTATCCGGCAGCACGGCACAGGGCATTTTTCTGGTTGCTTTGGGCGTTGTGATATTGGCCCCGCACCTGCAGACACCGCTTTCTCGCTGGATATCCCCCGGCACCGCCCGCACGGTCGGGTTGATGACGTATCCGCTTTACCTGATCCATCAGGACGCCGGCGCCGTCGTGATCGCCACGTTGCTGGGACACAATGTGCCGCTGCGCGTCGCACAGGCGCTGACGGTTTTGCTAATGCTGCTGCTCGCCTGGGCGATTGCGCGCTGGCCAGAACCGTGGCTGCGCGCGCGGCTGGCGACGCTGTTCAACCGATTCCGTGACCGCGCGCCAGATACGCGTCCGACTGCATCTCCTTCAGCCGGCTGACGGTCCGTTCAAATTCAAACGCGCCGTCGCCCGCGCGGTATAATTGCTCGGGCGGCGCATCGGCCGCCGCAATCAGTTTGACGCTGTTTTCATATAGCGCGTCGATCAAGGTGACGAAGCGCGCCGCTTCGTTGCGGTTTTCCGGGCCGAGCCGGGGGATACCCACAATGATAACGGTGTGAAAGCGCCGCGCGATCGCCAGATAATCAGACGCGCCGCGCGGTTCACCGCACAATCGCCTGAAACTGAATACCGCCACGCCCTTCAGGCTTTTGGGCACGTGCAGCGTGCGCCCCTGCCCGACCGGAATATCCTCGGTCGGCACATGCGCGCGGTCTTCGGGCGGGTAATCGGTCAGCCGGAAAAACGCCGCCGACAGCGCGGCGGTCGCGGCCGGGCCATTGGGGACGTGCCATAAATCCATCGGCCCCAGCCGGTCGCGGCGATAATCGGTCGGGCCGTTCAGGCCGATCACATCGGTCTTGTCGCGCAACAACGCGATAAAGGGCAGGAAATGTTCGCGGTTCAGCCCGTCCTTGTAGAGGTCGCCGGGCGGGCGGTTGGATGTTGCGACCACGGTCAGCCCGCGCGCCCACATCGCGGTGAACAACCGCGACAGGATCATCGCATCCGCCGAATTGTTGATCACCATTTCATCAAAGGCCAGCAACCGCGCTTCGCCAACCATCGCGGTGGCAACCGGCACAATCGGATCGCCGGCCTCTTTCTCGCGCTCCTGCGCGATGCGCGCATGCACTTCGATCATGAATTCATGAAAATGCACGCGGCGTTTGCGGCGAATGTCGACGCAGCTGAAAAACAGATCCATCAGCATCGATTTGCCGCGGCCGACCCCACCCCACAGGTAAACGCCGCGCGGTGGATCGGGCAGCCGCCCTAAGGCGCGCCACAAGACCGATCCGCGCGGCGGCGTCGCTTCCAATTCAGTCGCAACCGCCGCCAGTCGAAGAACCGCGGCCTGCTGTTCGGGATCGGGCCGCAATTCGCCCGCCGCGATCAGCTGGTTGTAGCGATCAATGACAAAGGTCATGCGGCCGCACCATCCCCCGTCGGCTTGCGGATCGTCGCGCCAAACGACGCGATATTATCGGCATCCTGGACCACCAGACCGCGCAGGAACAGCAATCGGCGCGTCTGGCGCAGCAGCTCGACCTGCACCTCGACAGGCTCGCCAATCCGCGCACCGCCCATAAACTGTGTCGAAAGATCAACGGTGACCGACGTCCCCGCCTGAATCAGCCCAAAGCCCCGCGACGCCGCGAACAGGGCAATATCGATAAAGCCCAGCAGCGCGCCGCCATGCATGCGCCCCGACAGATTGGCATGGATCAGCGCCGGGGTCATCCGTACCCGTGCGACGCCATCCTCAACCTTGAGCAGTAACGGTCCGAACAGGCTGTTGAACCGTGTCGTGTCCGCGAGTTGCCATGTCATCCAGCCGGGATGATCGGGCGCCGGTGCATAGGTGAAGTGGGGAGCGTCCGACACAAATGTCCCGATCAGGCGACTCGCTCTACTTCCATCTTCTTGATCTCCGCGATCGCCTTGGCGGGGTTGAGCCCCTTGGGGCAAACATTCGCGCAGTTCATGATCGTGTGGCACCGATACAGCCGGAAGGGGTCTTCCAGCTCGTCGAGCCGCTCGCCGGTCATTTCGTCGCGGCTGTCGGCCAGCCAGCGATAGGCCTGCAGCAGAATAGCCGGACCAAGAAATTTGTCACTGTTCCACCAATAGCTGGGGCAGCTCGTCGAGCAGCAGGCGCACAGGATGCACTCGTACAATCCATCAAGCTTTGACCGATCTTCGGGCGACTGCAGTCGTTCCTTGCCGCTGGGCGGGGCCGTGACGGTCTGCAGCCACGGCTTGATCGAGGCATATTGGGCGTAAAAATGGGTGAAGTCGGGGACCAGATCCTTGATGACTTCCATATGCGGCAAGGGCGTGATCTGGACCTCGCCCTTCACATCCTCGATCGCCTTGGTGCAGGCGAGCGTGTTGGTGCCATCGATGTTCATCGCGCACGATCCGCAAATCCCCTCGCGGCACGATCGACGAAAAGTCAGCGACGAATCCTGCTCGGCCTTCATCTTGATCAGCGCGTCGAGTACCATCGGACCGCACTCGTCCAGATTGACCTCGAACCGGTCATAGCGCGGATTGGCGCCGCTATCGGGATCATAGCGATAGATTTTGAATTTCTTGATGCGTTTCGCATCGCCGGTCGCTTGATGAGACTTGCCGTTAGACGTGATCCTGGAATTTTTCGGCAGCGCGAACTCGGCCATTGCTAGCGTCTTCCCTTCATTGCGTGCCCGTCCGATACACAAGCGCGCGCCGCCCCGCAAATGCTAGCTGGTGTAAATTTTGCATCCGACAGTGCATCCTGCGTTCGTCTATTGATTGCCCGCCGCGCGGGCCCATTTCCCGCAAGAGCGAACGGGACGGCGTTGGGCCGCTTTCGTCCGACCAGAAGGAACGCATCCATGACCAAGAAACTTGAAGGCAAGACCGCCCTCGTCACAGGCGGCGCACGCGGCATTGGCGCCGCGATCGCCAAGCGGCTGGCCGCTGAAGGCGCCGACGTTGTCATTACCTATGCCGGTAATCAGGACGCCGCCAATCAGGTGGTTGCCGCGATCACCGCGGCGGGCCGCAAGGGGTCGGCCATCAAGGCCAATGCCGGCGACCGGGTCGAAACCGAGCGCGCCATCAACGACGCTGCCGCGATGCTCGGCAAGATCGATATTCTTGTCCACAACGCCGGCGTCGCTGATTTCGCTCCGGTTTCGGTCGAGGACACTGCGTCCTACGAACGGATGTTCGCGATCAACGTTGACGGCGTCTATCACGGTACCAAGGCAGCCATGCCACATCTGAACGATGGCGGCCGGATCCTGATTATCGGCAGCATCAATGCGCATAGCATGCCGGTTCAGGGCGGTGCGGTTTACGGCGCCACCAAGGCTGCGGTCGCCGGGCTGGCGCGCGGCTGGGCGCGCGATCTGGGTGCGCGCGGCATATTGGTTAATGTCATCCAGCCGGGGCCGATCGATACCGATCTGAACCCTGCCGAAGGTCCGTTTGCCAGTGTGCTGACCCCCCTCACCGCGCTTGGCCGTTATGGCAAGGCCGATGAAGTCGCCGCGCTTGCCGCCTTCCTCGCGAGCGATGAGGCAAGCTACATCACGGGCGCGCTGATCGATATCGACGGCGGCTTTACGATTTGACGCAATGGGCGCTCCCGGCGCTGGTGCCGGGGGCGCGCAGCGCCGTGATGACGATAGCTGGCGCAGCGGGCGCTATGCTGCGACCGACAGCGGCTCCGGGACGCCGTTGACCACCGCCGGATCGACCGCGAAATCCTTGGCGATTTCACGCGCGGTCATCTTTGCCGACATCATCACCGATGGCGTCCCGCCGCCGGGCTGGGTGCTTTGGCCGACCAGATAAAGGTTGGACACATCCTCGCTGCGGTTGTGCGGGCGGAAGAACGCTGTCTGGGTCAACACCGGCTCGACGCCAAAGCCATTGCCAACGTACGAACTCAGCACCTGCTCGAAATAATCGGGCGTGACGAAACTTTCGTACACCAGCCGTTCTTTCAGGTTGGGAATATAGCCGCGCTCTTCGAGGAACGTCAGCACCTTGTCCTTGAAGCCTTCGCCGACCTTGCTCCAATCGAGATCGCTGTGATTATTCGGCACCGGGATCAGCGTATAGGCCGCGTGATGCCCCTCGGGCGCGAGGCTCGGGTCGGTGAGCGTGGGGATGTGGAGATATTGCGAGAAATCGGGCGCGAGAATTTTCCGCTCGAAGATGTCGGTCAGCAATTCCTCGTAGCGCGGCCCGAGGATGATGTTGTGGTGCTGCAGATCGGGATCGCCCGCCTGCTTCCGATAGCCGAAATAGATCACCATTAGCGACATTGACTGCTTGCGGAACTTGACCAGCGCGTCGCGGTTGATCGTGCGGTGCTTCTTGTCGATCAGCTTCATATACGTCGTCGCGTAATCGGCGTTCGAGACCACCAGATCGGCGGCAATCGTTTCGCCCGATTCCAGCGTCACCCCGGTTGCAACGCGCTTGCCGCCGCGCTTTTCGACATTGATCCGCGTCACGCCTGCATTCAGCCGCGTGGTGCCGCCCATTTCCTCGAATTTGGTGATCATTGCGGCGACCAGCGCGCCGGTACCGCCGCGCGCGAAATGGATGCCCCAGGTCTTTTCGACGAAATGGATCATCGCATAGATGGCGGGCACCTTCATCGGGTTGCCGCCCACCAGCAGGGGTTCAAAGCTGAACACCTGGCGCATTTTGTCGGACTTGAAATACTTCTTGATCAGCGAAAACAGCGGCTGGACCGCGCCGAGCTTGAGCAGATCGGGCACCACGCCGAGCATCCGGCCGACATTGCCGAAATAGGTGTAGCCAAGTTCGAGGAACCCCCGATTGAAAATCGCCCGGGCGGCTTCGTGGAAGCGTTCATAGCCGTCGAGGTCTTCGGGCGCCAATGCCTTGATCTGTTCGCGCACGCGCACCGGATCGGCATCGTAATCAAAGAAAGTGCCATCGTCGAAATAGATGCGGTAGAACGGCAGGATCGGGATGATTTCCAGATAACGGCTTGTGTTGGGTCCGCCACTGATGCCGCTCGTGATGCGCTTGTCATCGCCCAGGATTTCCGGCGGGAAATCAGGCAGGCCGAGCATCGCGTGATCGCGTTCAAGGCTGAACAACTCTTCGATGAAGTGCGGCACGGTCAAGACCGTCGGCCCCATGTCGAACGTAAAGCCCTCGGCACGGCGAACATAGGCGCGGCCGCCCGGTGCATCGAGTTTTTCGAGCAAGCTGGTATCGAAGCCCAGGCTTTGCAGGCGGATCGCGCAGGCAATGCCGCCGATGCCGGAGCCAATTACGATAGCAGTCTTGCGGGAGTTGGTGTCGCTCATATCGTCCCGGCTAAGCGGTTCGGCGCAAGAGTTCAAAGCCAAAGATGCCACCCCGGCCTCAAGACCGTACCCGGCGCCGGCGTTGGCGATGCCGAGCGCGGTCGCTGGTGGAGAGCGCTTGCCCTCGCTGCCCTCACCGCCTAGCCCAGAGCGATGCGGCTTAACGACTGCCACAATATCGACGATTTCCGGCGGCTGGCACGCGCGCGGCTGCCCGGGCCGGTGTTCCATTACATCGACGGCGCGGCCGACGATGAAGTCACCCGGCGGCGCAACACGGCGGCGTATGAAAGCTGCGATCTGGTCCCCAATGTGCTGGCGGGCGTCGAAGACATCGACATGAGCGTCACGGTGATGGGCAAGCGGATTGCGATGCCGCTGTTCCTGTCGCCGACTGCGCTGCAGCGGCTGTTCCATTGGCGCGGCGAGCGCGCGGTGGCCGCCGCCGCCGAAAAATTTGGCACCTGGTTCGGTATTTCCTCGCTCGCCACGGTCAGTATCGCCGAAATCGGCCAGTCAATCAGCAGCCCCAAGCTGTTTCAGCTTTACGTCCATAAGGACAAGGGCCTGAATGCCGCGATGATTGCGGCGTGCAAGGCGGCGAAGTTCGACGCGATCGCGCTGACCGTCGACACGATCGTCGGGGGCAACCGCGAACGCTGTTTGCGAACCGGCTTCACATCGCCCCCGCGCCTGACCCCGGGTTCCGCACTCAGCTTTGCCATGCACCCGCGGTGGACGCTCAATTACCTGTTCCGCGACCCATTTGAGCTGTCCAACCTGAAGGATTACCTTGACGAAGGATCGCGCAAGTCGATGTCGGTCGGCGACTATTTCACCAAAATGCTCGATCAGTCGCTGGACTGGAAAACCGCCGAAGCGATCCGTGCCGACTGGGGCGGCCAGTTTTGCCTGAAAGGGATCATGTCGGTGGAAGACGCGCGCCGCGCGGTCGATATCGGCGCCACCGCGATCATGGTGTCGAACCATGGCGGCCGCCAACTGGATGGCAGCCGTGCCCCCTTTGACCAGCTGGCGGAAATCGTCGACGCGGTCGGCGACAAGATCGACGTGATCTGTGACGGCGGCATTACCCGGGGCAGCCATGTGCTGAAGGCACTGAGTGTCGGGGCCACGGCCTGTTCAGGGGGGCGGCTGTACCTGTATGCGCTTGCCGCTGCGGGGCAGGCGGGCGTCGAGCGGACATTGGGCAATCTGCGCAGCGAAATCGAACGCGACATGAAATTGATGGGCGCGCGCCAGGTAAGCGACCTGACGCGCGCCAATCTTCGCTGGCGTTGATCAGCCGGAGGTTGCCGCTTCTTCCTCGCGACCGCTCCAGTCGAGATGACGGGTCAGGTACATGACCATCGCCAGCGCCACAAACAGCAGCAGCGATCCCACCATCAGCGCATAGGCTTCAAGGCTGAGCAGCACGTACAGCACCCCATAGAGGCCGATCAGCATCAACCCGATCGCCTGGGCGCGACGCCAGCTTTTCAGCACCGATGCCGCATAGGCGGTGATCAACGCGATGATCGCGGCAGCAGCACCCGCATAGGCGGTTGCAAAGCCAACCACTTCGGAAAAAGCCAGCAGCATGACGAAGAACAGGACCAGCGCCATGCCCACGAGCAGATATTCGATTGCGGACACCCGGACCCCGCCAACCACGTCGAACATCAGCAGCGCGGCAAAGGTGAAGCCAATAAACAAAAAGCCATATTTCACCGATCGGTTGATCTGATCGTAAAGATCAACCGGCGTGATCAGCTCAACCCGCGCGCCGCCCGCGGTTCGATCCGGGTCGCCGTATGGTAATGCCAACAGCGCGTCCGACGGCGCCGCGCCCGGGCGATCGGAATCGCCAATGCTGACCAGCGGGCGGCCAAGCGCAAGATTGCCGATCTGCCAGGTCGCGACAAAACCCTTTGCCGATTGCGGGTGCGATGCCGGCAGGAAATCCCCGGTGAAGCTGGGGTTTTGCCAGGGCGACCGGACGATCCAGCGTGTATCCCCTGCCTGCGGCACAAGCGTGAGCGACGCGTTGCCACGAAGCGCATAGCGATAGTCAATGTCGATCGGCGTGTTCGGCAGCGCCGTGGCATCGATCAGGCTGTGGAAACCCGCGCCCCCATTACTGGAGGACCGCCCGGTTTCAGGATTGAGCGATCGTCCATTGGCGCTGACCACCGGTCGCGGCCCAAACAGTCCACGTGCATCGCTGAACCCGAACCGCAGTTCGGCCCGGTCAAGCGCCAGCTGGTCAACGGCAATACCCAGCCGGGCCAGTGCCGCAGGCATGGCGAAGCGTGCATGCCCGCTATTCTCGGCTTCATAGACAACAGCCTGATAGATTGATCGCTTGAGCCGTTGGGGCCGCATTCTGGTGTCGAGCGTCGCTGTATCCGGCGCAATAACCAGTTCCCGTTCGGTACGCACTGGTTTGACGATCGTGCGCCCTTTTTCGGTGATCGTCTGGGTGCTGTCTTCCCAATAGGGGATAACCAGCACCGGGCCATCGATCAGCTGCGGCCTGCCCCAGCCCTGCACGATGCTCGCCTGCGCGGTCTTGGACTGCGATTGCCGGTCGTAAACCAGCAGATACACGGTGAAGAGCGGGATCACGAGCGCCATCGCGGCCAACGCCGCGAACAGCATTCTGGCACCGGGTGATCGTTCGGTGTCGCCAAATCGTCGAACCATGGACTGAGCCTCCTGTTGTGACAGTCGGCCAATTCCAGTGGCGATGCGCGGACCCAAAAGCCAATGGCGCTATGGAGGAGGAGATGTGCAGAGGATGTGCAGGCGCGCCGCGCGGCGGCGTTATGGCTGATCGAGCAGCGTTATCGCGGGCCGACCGACCGACGCACTCGTCTCACGCGGTGTACGCTTATCGAGGATGGCGAGCCACAACGCGGCATTGGCGCCGATCTGAATCTGTGGCTGTGACGGGGTCAGCTTGCCCTTGGCTTCCCATTGGCCAATCAGTGCCGCCGCTTCGCGCGCCGCCGCATCAAGCGGCTGCGCCTTGCGAAGCGCATGATTGACAAGCGCATCGCCAAAAAAGGTCCAGTCATTATCGGCCTGGCACCCAAAGGAAGTGCGGTCCGACGACGCGGCGGTCAGCACCGCGGTGTCGGGACCGGCAAGCGCTGGCACGAACACCCCGGCGTAACAGGCCGACAGGATGACCACGCGCCGTTTGATCCCGAGGCCTTCGATCTGCGCGGCCAACCGGGTGGGGGAAATGATCCCAAAGCCCTGGTCGGCATCATTATAGACGATGCCCAGCGGCGCGCCGTGGCTGGTGGTGTACAGCACCAGCACATCTTCAGCCGGGTCCATCAATTCGGCCACGCGGCTGAGCGCAGCACTGATATGATCGGGGGATCCCATCGGCAGATCGCTGTCCGCCGCGCCGTCCGAACCGGCGAGCACGATGGTGCGACCGGCGGCATCATACCGGCGGCCCAGCACCCGCGCCGCTTCGCGGGCTTCCTTGCCGAAATTGGGGTCGCTATCGAGCGCCACGGCAACGACATAGGCGTCGACCACGCCCTTGCGCTGCGGCTGAAGTGCAGCCAGCGCCTTGTCCAGACGGCGATGCTCGGCAAGCGCCCAGGTGGCGGGGTGATCATGCTCGATCTGGATGCCGGCATCGGCGTAACGAATCACTTCGGCAGGATCGAGCGCCTTCAGAAAGGGCGCGGGCAGGCCGTGACGCGGCGCCTGATAGCCGCCGCTCTGCGCCACCGCCGACGCCGCAACCAGCGCAAACGCGCCTGCAAGCATGATCCGCCCCGTACCCACAAATCGCATGCCGTGCCCCTATATGCCCTTGCGGGCACTTCAATCGGCACGGCGCGACGTGTCAATCAATCAGCAGCGAAGAAAAACTGTTGGATGGACTAGCCGGGCCGCGACCGAGCCTCAATACACCCGCTTCTTCGGCTTGATGTACTCGGCTTCCTCGGTCAGCGTGTAGTCGTGGACGGGGCGGTAATCGATCTTGGTCGTGCCGCCCTTGCCGCCCCAGCCATCAAAATTGGCGATGGTGTGCTTCATCCAGTTCTTGTCGTCGCGATCGGGGAAATCCTCGTTCACGTGCGCGCCGCGCGATTCCTTGCGGTTGGCCGCGGATTCGATCGTCACCACCGCTTGCGCGAGCAGATTGTCGAGCTCCAGCGTTTCGATCAGATCGGTATTCCAGATCAGGCTGCGGTCGGTGATGCCGACATCGCCCAGCGACTTATAGATTTCCGCTACCTGCTTCTGGCCTTCGCCGAGCAGGGCATTGTCGCGGAACACCGCGCAATGCTTTTGCATCGTGCGCTGCATCGCCTGACGGATTTGCGCGGTCGGGGTGCCACCACTGGCATTGCGGAAGTGATCAAGCCGCGCGAGCGCCATTTCTTCCGATCCCTTGGGGAGCGGCGCGTGCGGTGTGCCGGGCTTGAGCGTTTCCTTGATCCGCAACCCGGTTGCCCGGCCGAACACCACCAGATCGATCAGCGAATTCGACCCAAGCCGGTTGGCGCCGTGGACCGACACGCAGGCCGCTTCGCCGACCGCGTACAGCCCGGGGACGACCGCGTCGGGATCGCCATCCTTCAACTGCACGACCTCACCGTGATAATTGGTTGGGATGCCGCCCATATTGTAATGAACGGTCGGCACCACCGGCAGTGCCTGGCGCGTCAGATCAACACCGGCAAAAATCTTGCCCGTTTCGGTAATGCCGGGCAGCCGGTCTGCCAGCACCTTTGGATCGATATGGTCAAGGTGCAGGTAGATATGGTCCTTTTCCTTGCCAACACCGCGCCCTTCGCGGATCTCGATCGCCATACAGCGCGATACGACGTCGCGGCTGGCCAGATCCTTGGCACTGGGGGCATAGCGTTCCATGAAGCGCTCGCCCTCGGCATTGGTCAGATACCCGCCCTCGCCGCGCGCGCCTTCGGTAATCAGCACGCCGGCGCCATAGATGCCGGTGGGGTGGAACTGAACGAATTCCATGTCCTGCAGCGGCAACCCGGCGCGCAGCACCATTGCATTGCCGTCGCCGGTGCAGGTGTGTGCGCTGGTCGCGGAGAAATAACAGCGGCCATAGCCACCGGTCGCGAGAACAACCGAATGCGCGCGAAAACGGTGGATCGACCCATCTTCCATGCACATCGCCACCACGCCCCGGCAGACGCCGTTTTCCATGATCAGATCGAGGGCGAAATATTCGATGAAGAAATCGGCGTCGTACTTCAGGCTTTGTTGGTACAGCGCGTGGAGCATCGCATGGCCGGTCCGATCGGCAGCGGCGCAAGTGCGCTGGACCGGCGGGCCTTCACCCATATTCTGCATATGGCCACCAAATGGGCGCTGATAGATGGTGCCATTATCGTTGCGGCTGAACGGTACGCCCGCATGTTCCAGCTCGTACACTGCGGCGGGTGCTTCCCGCACCATATATTCAATGGCGTCCTGATCCCCCAGCCAGTCCGATCCCTTAACGGTATCGTACATGTGCCACGTCCAGTGATCGGGCGTATTGTTCCCCAGACTGGCGGCAATGCCGCCTTGCGCCGCGACCGTGTGGCTGCGGGTTGGGAATACTTTGGTGATGCACGCGGTTTTCAACCCCGCTTCGGCAATGCCCATGGTTGCGCACAGGCCCGATCCGCCCGCGCCGACCACAACAGCGTCATAGGTGTGATCGATGATCTTGTACGCATCGGCCATTACAGCGCGGCTCCCGTCGAGGCAGTGAAAGCAAGCTTGAGGATCGCAAAGGCAGCGATTGCCCCAAGCCCGATGGTGAAGAAATTGAGCAGCAGCATCAGCGCATAGCGCCCGGCGCCATGGACATAATCTTCCAGCAGCACCTGCAGCCCGAGCCGCATGTGATAAAACACGCTGAGGACCAGCAGCAGCATTGGCACCGCCGCCCAGGCCGATCCAAGCCAGAGCACCAAGGATGCGTAATCATGCGATGGCAAACGCGCCATCGACGCCAGAAACCACAGCATCAACAGCAAATTGGCCGCCGCGGTTACCCGCTGATGCCACCAGTGATGGGCGCCATCCTTTGACGATCCGAGGCCCCGCACACGGCCGAGTTCTGTTCCGGTTCCCATAATCAGCTGCCCATGATCAGATAGGCCCAATAGGCCGCGGTCAATACGACCGAAATTACGATGGTACCCTGCGCGCCGCGCCGGTTGCCCTTCAGTTCATAGCCCGCGCCGGTGTCGAGCACGAAGTGACGGATGCCAGAACTCATGTGCTGGAAAAACGACAAGGTTAGGCCAATGCCGAATATATAGCCGATGATGTTGGGCGCGCCCGATGACACCGTGAAAATGTCGATGAACTGGGCATAGGCCGCTTCACCCGCGGCCAACGCCGCCAGCCACCACACAAACAGGACCGATCCGACCAGCGCCATGCCATCGCCCGTGGCGCGGTGCAGAATGGAAACCAGCATATGCGGGCCCCATTTCCAGATGGTCAGGTGCGGCGAAAGCGGCCGGGAAGAGGAACGTTGCGATGCCAAGGCGATATCCTTCACTGGACAATGCGGCCCTATTAGGCACCGACTAGGCGCGCGGCAAGCGCGCGGACGGGCGAAATACGCGCCCGTTGGTATCGACACCGATGACGGCAGCAATTCTGGAGCAATCAGCCCTGATTCTAACTTCGCCTTAACCAAATCGGGGTAGCAACCAAGGGTACAGCGTTTTCGGATCAACCAATTTGCGCTTGCGTGGAGATTACCCTTGCCCACCAACGACCTACCTGTTCTTGGATCGGTAGCCGCAGCGTGCGACCTTGAAGGTCGCTTGCGGGTATTTGATTTCGACCGGTCGCTGGCGACCGCAAGTCGCGATACCTGGGGCGCGATCGAGCCCGACGTCCGCGCCGTCTCTGCCGCCTATTGGGATCAGTGGAAGCGCTGCTTTGCCGATCAGGGCAGTTTTGTTGCCAAAGACGAAGAGCAGATGATCGACATTGGCTGTCGGTTCCTGCGCGACCGGTTTCTTGATACCGCCGGCCACGCCTGGGTCGAATCGATCGAGCGTTCGGTGGCGGCCGCCTATGCGGCGCACGTTTCCCCAATGGCACTGCTGTCAATGATCAACGCATCCGACCGCGCCGCCCTGGCGGTGATCGTCCGCAATGTCCCCAGCGGCGAACCCAAAAAAGCGGTGATGATCGATACCTTGTTGCGGCTGTCCGCATTGGAAGGCGATATTACGGTCGCGATCTACAATGCCTATCGCGATCACAGCAATCAGGTCGCGCGCGATCGTCTGGCCAATGAATATCGCGACGGCATTGCCGCCATGGTGGCAAGCGTATCCCAGGAAGGCACCGAATTGCGCCATCAGGCCGCGCGGACGTCGGGATCGACCAAAAGCGTTCTCGACAAGACATCCGAAGTCGCTGCCGCCGCCGAACAGTCGGCGGTCGCCATGCGCGAAGCCGCGCAGACCGCAGCCGGGCTGATCCGCGCGATCGAGGATGCCCGGTCCGAAGTCGAGGCAGCCGCAGACATCGCGACCCGCGCCTCGACGCAGGCAGGGGCAGCGGTCGGCATGTCGGAAACACTGTCCGACCACGCCAAATCGATCGAATCAATTCTGGGGCTGATCCGCGACATCGCCGGCCAGACCAATTTGCTGGCACTGAACGCCACGATCGAAGCCGCCCGCGCGGGCGATGCTGGTCGCGGTTTTGCGGTCGTCGCGCAGGAAGTCAAAAGCCTCGCCAACCAGACCGCGCGCGCGACCGACGATATCGCCGCCAAGATTGCCGCTATTCAGTCAGCCACCCGGTCAACGGTTGAAACCAACGCGTCGATCCGGGCCACGGTTGCCGAAGTACAATTCTCCGCCGAAAAAATCCGCAGCGCGATGGAAGTTCAGGCACAGACCGTGACCGCCATCACCGCGTCGGTCGATGAAACTGCGCTAGCCGCCGATTCGATGTCGAACACCATCGCCGCAATTCGCGAAGACACCGAAAGCGTGGCCAGCGAGATCGAAAATGTCGGCCGCGGCTTTGACGCTTTTGACGGCCGCCTCGGCGCGCTGAAGACGACCGCTAGCGATTTCATTTCCAAGGTCGCAGCGTAACCGAGAGGACGGCACCGACATGGCGGAGACGCATGCGGAGACGCTAGGCGGCTGGAGCGACGGCGGACGCAACATCGCCGATCGTGTCAGTGATTATGACTGGGATCGGGCAATACGTCCGGTCTGCGCCGAAATCACCGCGCTGATCGCGGATTGCACCTCCCAGATCGCAACGGCTTTTTGGGAACATTATCTCGCGCTGCCCGCCGCGCGGCATCTGCGGGCCATGATCGACGATGCGTCGCTGGCCAAGCGGATCGCCCGCAGCGCACGCTATACGCTGCTGAAGTATAAGAGCCCGTTCGACGAAGAATGGGTCGGCATGGCGCATCGCCACGCCATCGATTCGCACCGCGTCAACGTCCCGCTCGACTCGCTATTGTCGTCGCTGGCCTTTGCGCATGCCAAGACACTGGAATTGATCGAACCGCGACTCGAGGGCGATTGCGGCAAAATGCGCGCCATCAGCGATATCATCCAGCGGCTGGCACTGGTTGAGGCGGACGTAATGGCGTCGCACCTGGGCGCAACCGACGCCGAACTGGCGCGGAGCGAGCGTCAGATGCGGTCCGAACAATTCCGCGAAAGCATCGGCGCATCGATCGACGGGACGGCGGCCTTGGGGAATCGCATTCGCGTTCAGGCGACCAGAGCATCCGGATCGGCGCGCGGCATGCTGGGCAAAACATCCGAAATGGCCAATGCCGCGCATGAATCGGCGGCGGCCATGCGCGAAGCCGCGCAGACCGCAGCCGGGCTGATCCGCGCGATCGAGGATGCCCGGTCAGAGGTCGAACTGGCCGCCGCAATCGCGACGCGCGCGTCGACGCAGGCAGGGGCAGCGGTCGGCATGTCGGAAACGCTGTCCGACCACGCCAAATCGATCGAATCAATTCTGGGGCTGATCCGCGACATCGCCGGCCAGACCAATTTGCTGGCACTGAACGCCACGATCGAAGCCGCCCGCGCGGGCGATGCTGGTCGCGGTTTTGCGGTCGTCGCGCAGGAAGTCAAAAGCCTCGCCAACCAGACCGCGCGCGCGACCGACGATATCGCCGCCAAGATTGCCGCTATTCAGTCAGCCACCAGGTCAACGGTTGAAACCAACGCATCGATCCGCACAACGGTGAACGAGGTGCAGGCGTCGGCCGAAAAAATCCGCATGGCGATGGAAATGCAGGCGCAGACCGTGACCGCCATCACGGCATCGGTCGATGAAACCGCGCTGGCCGCCGATTCGATGTCGAACACCATCGCCGCGATTCGCGAAGACACTGAAAGCGTGGCCAGCGAGATCGATCTGCTCGAACGCAATTTCGGCGAAGTTGACGATCGGCTTGCCGGCCTAAAAGGTGCCGCCGACGGCTTCTCTGCCAGCGTCGCCGCCTGATCCTTTTACCCGCCGCTCAGAAGGCGTAGAAGGCTGCATGACCCATATTCTTTTGACCGGGTCGTCGCGCGGCATTGGCGCGGCGATCGCCGCTCGTCTCGACAAGCCTGACATCCGCCTGATCGGCCACGGCACGGCAACCGGCGTCGCGGCAGACTTTGCCGATCCCGCGGCCCCTGCACAATTGTGGCGCGACGCCCTGGATCGGCTCGACGGCCGGATTGACGTGCTGATCAACAATGCCGGCGTTTTTGAAGCCAATCCGATCGAACAGGATGATGCCGACTGGGTCGCCAATTGGGACCGGACAATGCGGATCAACCTGACCGCATCGGCTGAGCTTTGCCGCTTCGCGGTCCGTCACTGGCAGGATACAGGCCACAGCGGACGCGTCATCAACATCGCCAGCCGTGCTGCGTATCGCGGTGATTCGCCCCAGCACTGGCATTATGCGGCATCCAAGGCCGGGATGATCGGCATGACCAAGTCCATTGCGCGCGGCTATGCTGCGCAGGGCATTCTGGCATTTGCGATTTGTCCGGGTTTTACGATGACGGGCATGGCGGAAGACTATCTGGCAAGCCGTGGCGGCGACAAATTGCTCGCCGATATTCCGCTGGGCCGCGTCGCGATGCCCGACGAGGTCGCGATTGCCGCCCACTTCCTGGCGCTGGAGGCCCCGCCATCGATGACCGGCACGGTGATCGACGTAAACGGGGCAAGCTATGTCCGCTAAACGCGCGCGCGTAAAAACCGCCGGCGGCGCGCCAGCTGCTGCCGCGAGCGACAGCTGGAAACTCACCCTGCCCTGTACCCGGGCGGAAGCAGAAGCGATTGAGGTGGACATGGATGCGCTGTCGCATCTCGACCCTACACCGGTGCTGCTGACGCGCGAAACGACCCTTGACGACAATGAGGACTGGCGGCTGGACGCCTATTTCGCGGCGAAGCCCGACAAAGCAACGATTGCCGCCGTGCGAGGGCTGGTACCAAGTGCCGGCAAGGCGAAAGCGGCGCTGGAAAAGGTTGTGGCTGATGATTGGGTAACGCTGAGTCAGGCAGGGCTGGAGCCGGTGCGTGCCGGGCGCTTCTTTGTGCATACCAGTGCCTATCAGGGTGGCGTGCCTGCAGGCGCGCGCGCATTCCGGATCGAGGCGAGCCGGGCGTTTGGTACGGGGCATCATCAGACCACTACCGGCTGCCTGATGATGCTTGATGCGATGAAACGCGCGGGGACGCGGGTCGACAACCTTATCGATATCGGCACCGGCACCGGCCTGCTGGCCTTTGCCGGGCTGCATCTTTGGCCACGGGCCTATGCGACGGCGACCGACATCGACCCGGTGTCGATCGACGTGACCGAGGAAAACGCCGTCATCAACGGCGTCGGGATCGGCCAGCGCCAGGGTCGGGTCGCGGTTGCGGTAGCGGACGGCACCGACAATGCGCTGGTGCAGCGTCGCGCGCCCTATGACCTGATCATTGCCAATATTCTGGCCGGCCCGCTGATCGATCTGGCGCCCGACATCGCGGCGATTGGGCTCCCCGGCACGCAGATCGTGCTGGCTGGCTTGCTCAATATTCAGGCCGATGCGGTTGCCCGCGCCTATCGTCGCCAGCACTGCCGCGTCGCCAGCAGGATCGTGCTGGGCGACTGGACGATCCTGCGCTTGCGGGTGCGGGGTTAGGATTTAGATCAGCGACGGGCGATTGCTGGCGTACCCCATATCAGGGCCGCAAGCCGAGCGCCCCAGCTTGGCCTAGCCTGGCCTAGCCGCATTGTCCTTGGCGCGGGCATAGTCCTGGGTGCCGCGCGTAATCACACGGTCTTCCGGCAGGATGGTGGCGATGGCGATATCGGGCTGAGCCAGCAGTTCCTCGTACAGCGGCGCAAAATCGGTCTCGACCGTGACCCGCAACAACGCATCGAAGCTGGGGATAACGAAGTAATTCTGTTGAAAATCGTCGATCCGGTATTCGGTGCGCATCACCCGCCGCAGATCAAAGCCGATCCGGTTGGGGCTGGGGTCGTCGAGCGCAAAGCGGCTTTCCGAGGCCGACGACACGATGCCCGATCCGTAGATGCGCAGGCCGCCCGCTTCCTCGACCAGGCCGAATTCAACCGTGTACCAATATAGCCGCGACAATTGCTTGAGCGCGCCGAGCTGCAGCGCCCGCTGCCCGCCCTGACCATAAGCAACAAGATAGTCTGCGAAGACCGGATCGGCGAGCATCGGCACATGGCCGAACACATCGTGAAAAACATCGGGCTCCTGCAGATAATCGAGCTGGTCGGGGCGGCGGATGAAATTGCCGGCGACAAAGCGTCGATTGGCCATGTGATCAAAGAACACATCGTCGGGGACCAGTCCCGGCACGGCCACAACCTGCCACCCGGTCAGCTTCATCAGCCGATCGCTAAGCTCTTCAAAGTCCGGAATACCGGGCTTGGAAAGTTTGAGCACATCAAGCCCGCGCAAATAGGCCTGCGACGCGCGACCGGGCAACAACCTGGCCTGGCGCGCAAACAACGTGTCCCAGGTGGCATGATGCTCAGCGGTAAAATCCCCCCAATTCTGCGGAATCGTCCAGTCGCCATTGGCGCCCGCGCGCGGATTATCCAAAAGTGTGTCGCGTACCATGCAAATACTCTATCATGATCGATACCATGCAGGAAACGAGCAGTTTAGCCCCCGCGTCCGACGTTCTTTTGGCGCCTCCGCGCCACTTGATGGCGGTTGAGTTGCCCCGCGCTGCCTGGGGAATGGTTGAATATGGATTGCGCCGCTACCGGCTGACGCGCGATCGGTTTGGTGACGATAGACCGGTGCTGATCCTACCCGGACTTTTCAACACTGATCGAAGCAACGTGTTTCTGCGCCGGTATCTTCGCTCCGTTGGTTATCGCCCCTATGGCTGGGCACTTGGCCGCAATCTTGGCCAACGCACCATCGGACCCGATGGAAACCGGCTCATCGACCGAATCGCAGCAATTGCGGCCGATACCGGGCAGCCGGTAACGCTGATCGGCATCAGTCTTGGCGGTATTATGGCGCGGTTCATTGCCCACCGAAGGGCCGATCTGGTGCGCGAGGTGATTACTGTCAGTTCGCCATTTGCCGGACCGGCGCACGCAACCAATGTCTGGCGCGCGTTTGAACTGGTCAGTGGTGAGCGGATTGAAAGCGCCAATGTGCGTCGCCTGGCCGCGGAATGTGCGGTGCCCCTGCCTGTCCCGACAACGGCGATTTGGAGCCGGAGCGACGGATTGGTCAACGGCTATGCCTGTCGCGCGCCCGAGCATCAGGGGATGCGCGACATAGAGGTTCGCAGCAGCCATGTCGGCGTTCAGTGGCGCGCGCAGGTTTTGGAAGCGATTGGCGGCGTGCTTGCCGGCAACAACGCACCGTTGCCCGGCGATTCCGGCACCTGTTAGACGCGCGCCGGCGATCATTGTGCGCTAAACACGTGGTCATGACCCCTAAGCGTGCTGTCCCGCCGGAAATCGTAATCATTGGCGCCGGCTTTGGCGGGCTGGCGGTGGCACGCGGATTACGCGGCGCGGGCGTCAACGTAACGATCGTTGATCGCCAGAACCACCACCTGTTTCAACCGCTGCTGTACCAGGTCGCGACCGCAGCTTTATCCCCGGCCGAAATCGCAGCCCCGATCCGCGCCGTGGTGCGCGGCCATCGCCATACCCGCGTCTTGCTGGACCATGCGGTCGGCGTCGACAAGGCGGCCCGACAGGTTCGGCTCGCAAGTGGCAGCATGCTACCCTATGATATGCTGGTGATCGCGACCGGCGCGAGGCATAGCTATTTCGGGCGTGATGATTGGGCCGCGTTCGCGCCGGGCATCAAGACGATCGACGATGCCGTCCGCGTGCGTTCCAAGGTGCTGATCGCGATGGAGCGCGCCGAGACCGAGCGACAGGAAAACCCCGACACCCGCGCGCAGCATCTGAATTTCGTCATCATCGGCGGCGGACCGACCGGGGTGGAAATGGCGGGCGCAATCGCCGAGTTGACCCGTCACGCCGCCGATATGGATTTCCGCCATATTTCGGCAAACTGCGTGAAGGTGATGCTGATCGAAGCGGGCGATCGCGTGCTGGCGACCTTTCCACCCGATTTGTCCGCGCATGCCCTGGGCGCGCTGATGGGCCTGGGCGTCGATGTCAGGCTGGGCGCTCGCGTGACGGACATTAGCGAAGATGCCGTGACCGTCGGCGATGAGGTTATTCCTGCTGCAGCCATCGTGTGGGGGGCGGGCGTTCAGGCATCGCCCGCCGCCAGCTGGCTGGGCGCGGATGCCGACCGGGCGGGCCGGGTGATCGTCCGCCCCGACATGACCGTCCCCGGCCATCCCGAGATTTTCGTCATCGGCGATACGTCATCGCTGACCACGGCCGACGGCCGGGTCGTGCCGGGTGTTGCCCCCGCGGCCAAACAGCAGGGCCAGTTTGTGGCGCGTCAGATCAAGGCACAAGCGGTGGGCAAGACGCCCGGCGCGGTGTTCCGATATAAGAATTACGGGAATCTGGCGACCATCGGCCGCAAGCGAGCGGTTGCCGATTTCGGCCGCGCCAAATTGCACGGCTTTCCCGCCTGGCTGGTCTGGTCAACCGCGCACATATTCTACCTGACCGATTTCCGTGCGCGATTGATCGTCGGCGCGCAGTGGGTGTGGCATTATCTGACCTTTGATCGCGGTGCCCGGTTGATAACCGGTATCGGCGACGGGATATCGGGCGTGACCTGGGCCGGTAAGCCCCTTGCGCCGCCCACCATATCCTCTCCCGCCGCGCCGATGCCGGCTGACGGAACTAGCGACTAACGCGCCATCGCCTTGCGCGTCTCGACGCCAATGTCGGGATAGTCGGTGAAAAACCCGTCGACGCCAAGCAGGATGAAGCGGCGAATTTCCTTTTCGACCTGACCGTGCTCCGCAGGCGACTCGCCAACCCGCATGCTTGGCGGCAGGAACATGTTTTCGGCCCGGAAGGTCCAGGGATGGACGCGCAAGCCAGCCTTGTGGGCATCAATGATGAGATTGGTTGGCAGGGCATCGCCGTCCTGGATCATCGCCTTGTTGGGCCCGATCCCATAGGCATAGGTTGCAATCTGCTCCAGCCCGCCGGGGGTCGCCATCGCCGCATAGCTGGGTTGTGCGCCATCAGCCGGACCGCCGGTTGCATCCATCAGCTGAATCAGGCGGATGCCGGTCATCCGGTGCAGCGCCTTCAGATTATTGACTTCGAATGACTGAATGAAAACCGGCGCCGCCGCCGTGCTCCACCCAGCCGCTTTGAGCTGGGCAACAAGCCGCGCCTCCATCGGGTGGCCGATCGAGGCGAAATAACTGGGGTGTTTGGTTTCGGGATAAATACCGATGGTGCGGCCGGTTTCCTTTGACCGGGTCTTGGCCAGGGTGATGATTTCGGCCAGCGTCGGGATCTGGAACTGCCCATCATATTGGGTGTTGCCCGCCCGGATGAGTGGCAGGCGTTCGCGGGCGCGCAACGTCTTGAGCTCTGCCAGCGTGAAATCTTCGGTGAACCAGCCGCTATGGCTTTCGCCATCGATGATCTTGGTCTTCTTGCGCGCCGCGAATTCCGGGTGGCTGGCCACGTCGGTCGTCCCGGTAATGTCATTTTCGTGCCGGGCGACAAACACATTGTCTTTGGTCAACACCAGATCGGGCTCGATGAAGTCAGCACCCATGCTGATCGCCAGATCATAGCTGGCAATGGTATGTTCGGGCCGCCAGCCGCTGGCGCCGCGATGGGCAATTACGATTGGCGGGGACGTAAGCGCTTTGACCACCGGGGCATCCTGCCCCTTTGCCGCGACGGGCGCCAGCACCAACAGCAGCCATGCCCCGAAAACCCTCTTGCGCAAGCGCCGCCAAACCGGTTTCATATGGCAATCCATCCCGCTGATCCTATCTTCAGTGTCATAATCCAAAGCCTGCTTTCCAGCTACCGTTCAGGAGGGGTTGTCCCGATGCATTTTTCCATCAACGGCAAGGCCTATCAGGCCGAGCCCGATATCCGTGCGTCGCTGCTCGATGTGCTGCGCGAGCATCTTCATCTGACCGGCACAAAAAAGGGCTGTGACCACGGCCAGTGCGGCGCGTGCACGGTCCTGGTCAACGGTCGCCGGATCAATGCCTGTCTCACCCTGGCGGTGATGCATCAGGATGATGACATTGTGACGATAGAAGGGATCGGCGCGGCCGACGACCTGCACCCGATGCAAACCGCCTTTGTGCGTCACGACGCCTATCAGTGCGGTTACTGCACGCCCGGCCAGATTTGCTCGGCGGTGGGGATGCTCGCAGAGGTCGACGCCGGTTGGGCCAGCCATGCGAGTGAAAGCCTTGACGCGGCACCCCTGAGCAAAGCGGACCTGAGCAAAGCGGAAATTTCCGAACGAATGAGCGGCAATTTGTGCCGCTGTTCGGCCTATCCCAACATCGTCGACGCGATTGCCGAGGTAGCGGGCGCATGAAAACATTTGACTATGTAAAAGCACAAAGCCCCGAAGCCGCGGTGGCCGCTACAGGGCCGGAGGCGCAGTTCATTGCGGGCGGCACCAACCTGCTCGATCTGATGAAGCTGCAGATCGCGACCCCCGCAAAGCTGATCGATATCAGCCGGTTGCCCCTGGCCGATGTTGCGCAAACCGCCGGTGGCGGGTTGCTGATCGGCGCGCTGGTGACCAACAGTGATCTTGCGGCTAATGCCCAAGTGCGGGCGGCGTATCCGCTGCTCGCGCGGGCCCTGCTGGCCGGGGCATCGCCACAATTGCGCAACAAGGCAAGCGTGGGCGGCAATCTGCTGCAACGGACGCGTTGCGCCTATTTTTACGACACCGTGATGGCCTGCAACAAACGGGCGCCGGGCACCGGCTGCGCGGCGCAGGGCGGGCATAACCGCAATAGCGCGGTGCTGGGGACGAGCGAGGCCTGCATTGCCGCGCATCCCAGCGACATGGCTGTCGCGCTGCTCGCGCTCGACGCGGTCATTGTCACGTTGAACCCGGATGGCGACCGGCGGAGGATCGCGCTTGCGGATTTCCATTGCCTGCCGGGCGCGACGCCCGCCACCGAAACGGTGTTGCGGCCCGGCGAGTTGATTACGCATGTCGAGCTGCCACCCGCGCCGGCCGGGATGCAGATGTATCGCAAGGTCCGCGACCGGGCTTCCTATGCCTTTGCGCTGATCTCGGTCGCCGGGGCGATCGCGGTTGAAGGCGGCGTGATCACGTCGGCCCGGCTCGCCTTTGGGGGGGTTGGAACCAAACCATGGCGCGACGCCGCTGTGGAGGCAGCGCTGATCGGCAAGGCGCCGACGACCGCGGCTTTTGAAGCCGCCGCCGATGTGCTGCTGAGCACCGCACGCGGCCATGGGCATAACGACTTCAAGATACCGCTGATGCGGCGCACGCTGATCGCAACGCTGCGCGACCTGACGGGAGGCAAATAATGGCCGATTATGTAATGAATGCCGACCATACCCCGATCGCGCTTGATCGCGGCGTGCAGGGTATATTGGGCAAGCCGCTCGATCGTTACGAAGCCGCGCTGAAAGTCTCGGGCTCCGCGACCTATGGGTATGAACATCAGGTCGATGGCCAGGTCGCCTACGGCTATCTGATCACGGCGCCGATCGCCAAGGGCAAGATCACCGATATCGATACCGATGCCGCGCGGTCATTGCCGGGCGTGATCGACGTGATCGTCGACGACCCCCGCATCCCACAGCAAGCCGCCGGTTTTGGCCCGCCACCCAGCGGCACCGCGTCTGTTGATCATTATGATCAGATTGTTGGCGTGGCGGTGGCCGAAAGCTTTGAAGCCGCGCGCGCCGCCGCCAAGGCCGTGATTGTGAGCATCGACCGCGAACCCGGCCGGTATGACACGATTGGCGGCATTCCCGGGGCGAGCGGTCCGCCCAGGGATTCACGCCTGCAGGACATCCGCAAGGGCGATCTGGACGCGGCGATGGCGGACGCCGCCGTATCGGTCGATGCCACCTATACGACCCCCAATCAGGTCCATGCAGCCATGGAGCCGCACGCCTCCGTCGCGGTATGGGATGATGGCAAGCTGACGCTGCATTCGAGCCTGCAGATCCTGTCGGTCGCCAAACAGGTATTGGCCAAATGCGTCGGCGTCGATGCCGACAAGGTGCGGATTTACTCACCCTATATCGGCGGCGGGTTCGGCGCGAAGATGCTTGGTCCCGATGCGATCTTGGCGGCGATCGCCGCCCAGAAAATCGGGCGCCCGGTCAAGATCGCAATGGCACGCGCGCAGTTGTTCCATAATGTCTATCGCCGCACTGATACGCAGCAGCGTATCCGGCTGGCGGCCACCGCCGACGGCACACTGACCGGTCTGGGCCATGACAGCGTGGTCAGCCAATGCCCCCATGGCGGCTTTATGGAGCCCGTCGCGCTTGGCACGCTGGCGCTTTATGATGCGCCGGTCCGCCAATTTACGCACAAGGTGGTAACGCTTGATATGGTCGCGGCCGGCGCGGTGCGGGCACCGGGCGAAGCGGTAGGCATGCTGGCGTTGGAAACGGCGGTGGATGAACTCGCTGAAAAGCTGGGCATGGACCCGATCGACTTTCGCAAAAAGAACGAACCTGCCGTCGATCCACTCACCGGCGCGCCATTTTCGACGCGCCAGCTGGTTGCGTGCATGGACGAAGGCGCAAAGCGTTTTGGCTGGGATAAGCGCGTCGCAACGCCGGGTCAGGTCCGGGAGGGCGAATGGCTGATCGGCATGGGGATGGCGGCGGCGGTGCGGATCAACCTGCTGGTCGATTCGCAAGCCCGCGTGACACTGACGCCTGACGGGCGCGCGCTGATTGAAACCGACATGACCGACATCGGTACCGGCACCTATACCGTGCTCGCGCAGATCGCCGGCGAAGCGCTTGGCCTGCCCATGCCGGGTATCGAGGTAAAGCTGGGCGATACCGATCTGCCGCCGGGCGCCGGATCGGGCGGGTCCTTTGGCGCTGCCAGCGCGGGATCATCGGTGGCACTGGCTTGCGAGGATATCGTGGCCGTGCTGGCCGAGCGGATGGGCACGACGCCCGAGGATATGACGCTGAAAGATGGTCACGCCATTGCCGGCAACCGCCGGGTACCGCTGAGCGAGCTGACGCAGGGTCAGCCGATTGTTGCAATGGGTAAGATCAGCCAGGGATCGAACGCGCGGACCTACAGCCAGGCGGCGCATGGCGCGCAATTTGCGGAAGTGGCGGTCAATGCGGTGACCGGCGAAGTCCGGGTACGACGGATGACCGGCGTGTTTGAAGCCGGGCGCATCCTGAACGCCAAAACGGCGCGCAGCCAGGCGATCGGCGGGATGATCTGGGGCATCGGCTATGCGCTGATGGAAGAAGCCGTGCTTGACCAGCGCTTTGGCCAATTCGTCAATCACGATCTGGGTGAGTATCACATCCCCGTCCATGCCGATGTGCCGCCGCTTGATGTACACTTTATCGAGGACATTGACCGGCATGCCAATCCGATCGGCGTCAAGGGTCTGGGCGAATTGACAATATCCGGGGCGGGCGCCGCGGTAACCAACGCAATCTACAATGCGTGCGGCGTGCGTGTGCGTGATTTCCCGCTCACGCTCGACAAGATCTTGGGCGGCTTGCCGCCGGTTTGAATGGTGTAACCATGCCGTTGCGAGGGCAAACGGCCGGTGGCAATCCAGCAGGCGCCGGGCGCTGACTGGATTGCATTTGCCGGTTTCGCGCCGCAATCGCCACGGCAATGATCAGGATGAAACCGATGGCCGACAATGATTCCGTCCTGACTGCTGCCGCGCAGTGGAAAGGGGCGCCGATGGCGCTGGCGACGGTCGTCTCCACCTGGGGATCGGCGCCGCGACCGCGCGGCAGCCATATGCTGGTCCATGGCGACGGCCGGTTTGAAGGTTCGGTATCGGGCGGATGCGTTGAAAGCGACATCATGCAGGCCGCTGCCGATGTCATCGCCGGCGCACCGTTCGTGCGCAAACGCTACGGCGTGGCCGATGCCGCGGCCTGGGAAGTCGGCCTGCCCTGCGGCGGCGAGATTGAAGTCATGGTGCAGCCGGTATCCGCGACCGGGTTCGATCCCGAATTATTTGATCGGATTGCGGAGGCGCGGGCCGATGGCCGTGCGCTGACCGTGCATACCGATCTGGACACCGGGCAAAGCAGCCTGCGCGCAGTGGAAGGCGTGGCCTTTGCCAACCGCTATGATCCGCCACGCCGCTTGCTGATCGTCGGCGCGGTGCAGATCGCTCAGGCGCTGGCAGGACTTGCCCGCGAGCTGGGCATCGCAACGACCATCATCGATCCGCGCGCGCGCTTTCTAACCGAAGAACGCTTCCCCGGCGTGACGCTGGATGATCGCTGGCCGGACGATGCCATCGACGCCCTCGCCCCTGGCCCATCGACAGCGGTGGTCACGTTAAGCCACGATACCAAAATCGATGACCCTGCGCTGATCGCCGCATTGGCGCGGCCAACCGCCTATGTAGGTGCGCTCGGATCGCGCCGCAGCCACGCCGCCCGACGCGAACGATTGGGTGCCGTGGGGGTCAGCGACGCTGATCTCGACCGGATCGATGCCCCGGTCGGCCTTGATATCGGTGCCATCGGCCCGGCCGAAATAGCCTTGTCGATTGCTGCTGCGATGATCCAGGCGTTCCACGCCCGGGTTGACGCCTGAACCGCCATGTCTGACCCGCAATGATTGCCGCCAACCGTACAGTATTAGTGCTGCTGGCGGCCGGGCGATCATTACGCTTCGGCAGCGCTGATAAGCTGGAGGCGAGTTGGCGCGGCAAGCCGCTTGCCCTGCATGCCGTCGCTGCGCTGCGTCCGATTCCGTTCATCGGGCGCGTGGCGATCGTGTCCGATACCGCGCTCGACTTTGGCGCGCTGGGATACCGGGTTATCGTCAATCATCGACCCGAGGACGGATTGTCGAGCTCGCTAAAGCTTGGCGTGGCAGCCGCACAGGATTTGGGCGCCGCGGCAATGCTGGTCGCGCTGGCCGATATGCCGCGCGTCTCGACGATGCATTTTCTCCACCTGCTCGATGCTGGCGAGCGCGCAGATTCGGTCATTGCGTCAAGCGATGGCGCCCGAACAATGCCCCCCGCCCTATTTGCCGCCGGACGCTTTTCTGAGCTTGCCGCCAGCCATGGCGACCAGGGCGGCAGAGAACTGATCCGCAACGGCCGCCACATCACCGCGCCGCCCGGCGAATTGATCGACATCGATACGACCAAGGAACTCGAGCAGCTGCGCAGCCTGGGGTGAAAGCGGTCGCCCCGGCGTCCCGACCGGGCGTCGGTAAGCCCTATTCGTGGCGCAGCGCATCAATCGGGTTCAGGCTGGCTGCGCGCCGTGCCGGGAAATAGCCGAATACGACGCCGATGATCGCCGAAATCGCGAACGCGACCAGGTTGATCTGCAGATCGAACAGCCAGGCGACCTTGAGGATCGGCACCAGAATGGCGACGACCAATTGCGCAAGCACGAGCCCGATCAGCCCCCCGATGCACGACAGCGCAATCGCCTCAACCAGAAACTGGGTCAGCACTTCGCGGGCCACCGCGCCGATCGCGAGCCGGATGCCGATTTCGCGGGTGCGCTCGGTTACCGAAACCAGCATGATGTTCATGATGCCAATGCCCCCCACCACCAGGCTGATCCCCGCGACCGCGGATACAATCCCCGTCAGCAATGTCGTCGTCGACGTCAGCGTCGCCGAGATCTGCGTGGTATCGAAAATGAAGAAATCATCATCCTTGCCGGGCGTGATGTTGCGGCGTTCGCGCAGCAAATCAGTCAGCACATCCTGCACCTTGGCCGATGAATAGGCCTGATCGACGCCCACCAATATGACGCGCAGATCGCGGTTGCCGGTCAGGCGGCGCTGCACGGTCTTGAGCGGCATGAACACGATATCATCGGCGTCGGCGCCAAATCCCTGCTGGCCCTTGGTCGACAGCGTCCCGATCACATCACAGCTGATGCCGCCAAGCCGCATGCGCGTGCCCAGCGGATCGCTGTCGCGGTACAAATTCTTGCGCACCGTATTGCCCAGCAGGCAGACCGCTTTTCCCGCCGCTTGTTCCTGTTCGGTGGGCAACCGCCCCGCGGCAAGCGGCCATGGCTGGACCGTGAAATAGTCGTTGGTGGTGCCATTGACGGTCGTCGACCAATTGGCGCCCTGATAGATAGCGGTCGCCGCCGATTGCGCTTCCGGGGCAACGGCCTTTACCCCGGCAATTTGCTGGCGGATTGCCACCGCGTCTTCCGATTTGAAATCGGGCGGACGCGGACCGCCACCGCCGCGGCCAAAGCCCTGCCCAGGGCGAACCTGAAGAATATTGGTCCCAAGCGCGGAGATCGATTGCTGAACCGCGACCGTGGTCGCCTTGCCCAGCGTTACCATCGTCACCACTGCAGCGACGCCGATAATGATCCCCAGCGTCGTCAGAAACGAGCGAAGCTTGTGCCGCGCAATTGATCGCAAGGCGAGGAGCAAAGTCGTCCCCAGCATCAGTGGGCGCCCGCGAGCATGCCGGTTTCGGTGCGTTCCACCAGGCCATCCTTGAAATGGATGATCGTCCGGGCGAACGCCGCCATTTCGGCCTCATGCGTGACCATCAGAACCGTAATCCCGCTGGTTCGATTGAGATCGGTCAGCAATTCCATGATTTCAACCGATCGTTCCGAATCAAGATTGCCGGTCGGTTCATCCGCCAGCAACACGTCGGGATTGGTGACGATCGCCCGCGCGATCGCCACGCGCTGTTGCTGCCCGCCCGACAATTCAGCCGGGGTATGATCCCACCAGTCCGCCAGCCCGACCTTGTCGAGCGCGGCCATCGCGGTATCGTGGCGCTCCTGCTTGCCGTCACCGCGGTAAAGCAACGGAAGCTCGACATTTTCCAGCGCCGTGGTGCGGGCGAGCAGGTTGAACCCCTGAAAGACAAAGCCCAGATATTTGCGGCGGAGCAGTGCACGTTGATCGCGGTCGAGCGCTTCGACATGGACGCCGCGAAACGTGAAGATCCCCGCCGAGGGGACATCCAGGCAGCCCAGGATGTTCATCGTGGTGGACTTGCCCGACCCCGACGGACCCATCACCGCAACGAAATCCCCGCCCTGAATTTCGAGATCAACCCCCTTGAGCGCCTGAAACGCGGTCGGCCCCGATCCATAGACCTTGGTGACGCCGTGCATCGCGATCAAGGGGGGCTTACTGGCCACCGCTTGCCCCGCTGGTGCGCCGCTGGCCGCTGGCCGATCGACGGGCCCCGGCTGTGGCGCCGGCGGCGAGTTCGCCGGTCACGACCTGCATGCCGGCTTTCAGATCGCCGCCAACCACTTCGGTAAACTGACCGTTGGTGTCGCCCGTCACGACCGACACTTGTTGCAGACTGCCATCCGCCTGCTGCACATAAACCTGCTGACGGCCGCCACGGCTGACGGTGGCGCCCTTGTCTTCATTGCCACGCCGGAATCGCGGCGGGCCAAAGGCTGACGCGATACCACCGCCCTGTTTGGCTGCATCGCTCGGCTTGAAGCGGAACGCCGCATTGGGAACAAGCAGGACATTGGTCTTGGCTGTCGTCGTAATATCGGCAGTCGCGGTCATCCCCGGGCGCAGCCGTTGTTCAGGATTGGCCACCGCCAGCGTCGCGCCATAGGAGACCACCTGCTGGCTGGTCGTCGTGGTACTCGCGGTGCTGCTTTGGGCGCTGAGGTTCGATCCCAGATCAACCCGGGTGATCTTGGCGGGGAATTTCCGGCCGGGAAATGCATCAACGGTGAAACTGGCGGGCTGACCTTCGCGGACTTCGCCGACATCGGCTTCGTCAATCTGTACTTCCAGCTTCATCTGCGACAAATCTTCGGCGATCACGAACAACGTGGGCGTGTTGAATGACGCCGCGACCGTTTGTCCCAATTCCACCTGGCGCGCGAGGACGACGCCGTTGACCGGCGAATAGATCACCGTTTTGGCCAATTGGGTTTCGTTCGACGACAGCGCCGCGCGCGCCGACACGACATTGGCTTCGGCCGCCCGCACATTGGCCAGCGCACGGTCACGATCGGCAATGGCCTGATCCATTTCGGTCTTGGCCGGCACGCGCCCGCCCGAAAGCTTGCTGACGTCCTGGAACCGGGCCAGCGTCGCCTGTGCCTGCGCCAGCGTGGCGCGCTGTTGCGCGACCGCGGCGACATTGGCGTTCAGTGAGGCTTGCGACTGGTTGACCGCATCCTGAAACCGCGATGGATCGACCAGCGCCAGCGCCTGCCCCTTGGTCACGTGATCGTTGACATCGACCGCCACCTTGGTGACCAGCCCTGACAATTCCGACCCAACATCGACCTGGTTGGTCGGGGCGAGTTTGCCGGTTGCCGACACCGACACGGTCAGATCGCCGCGCGCAATGGTTTCGGTAGCATATTGAGGCTTAGGCCCGCCGCTGAAAATCCGAAGCGCGAGCAGCACCAGCAGCACCACACCAATCGCGACCAACACCCATTTGATATAGCCGCGCCAGGCCGGTTGCGGTCGCACGCCCAGGAAATCGTCAAGGTTTGATGCGGTTGCGTCTGCCATCATGGTTCCTGCAAATGTTCGGGCTGACCATCACCGCGCTTCAGCGGTTCGGCCGTTGGAGGGGGTGCGTTCGGATCCCAGCCCCCGCCCAGCGCAAGGTAGAGCTGGACGAGCGCCTGCGCCTTGTCCGATCGCGCGCCCAACAAGCCGCTTTGCGACGACAGCAAGGATGCTTCGGAATTGTTGAGCGTGGTGATGTCGGCAAGGCCGGACCGGTATTGCAACCGTGCCAATGTTGCCGCGTTGCTGGACGCATCGACCGCAACCTGAAGCTCGGTCAGCCGGGTTTCGGCGGTGTGCAGCGCCGTCAGCGCGTTTTCGACGTCTTCAAGCGCCGAGAGGACGGAACTCTTATAGCTTGCAAAGGCTTGTTCGGCAGCGGCGCGGCGTTGCCGGATGACCGACTTGTTCCGGCCCGCGTCAAAGATTGTCTGCGCGATGTTGGCGAACACGCGGCCGGTGATGATGTCGGTCACGTTCTGGATCATCGACGCGTTAGAGCTGATGCTGCCGCCAAGCGACAATTGCGGATAAAGCTGCGCCTGCGCGACCCCGATTTCGGCGGTTGCCGCCGCCAGACTGCGTTCGGCGGAACGGACATCGGGGCGCAAGCGAATAACATCGACGGGAACCCCGACCGCCACGCTACCCGACCCATCGGGAATCGGCGCACTGGCCGCAAGATCAGCCTTCAACGCCCCGGGTGCCTGGCCCGTCAGCACGCCCAGCCGGTTGGCGGCCTGTTCGAAACTCTGTTCAAGGCTGGGGACGTTAGCCGCGGTCTGGGCCCGCTGCGCCCGAGACTGTTCCGAATCGAGTGAGGACACCAGCCCGGCCTTCGCCCGGTAGCCGGCAATTTCCAGATTCTCGTCCTGGATCGCCAAACTGCCGCGGGCGACGGCGACATTGGCTTGTGCCGCGCGGGCAAGGATATAGTTGCGGGCGACCTCGGACGCGATGGATGCCTGAACCTGGGCGAGACTGAACCCGCTCGCTTCATAAGACCGCTTGGCCGATTGCGCGGCGCGCTTGTTGCCGCCGAAAATATCGAGCTGGTACGAAACATCGGCCGCGATCGAGTAGTTCTCGTTGACGATCCCGGCGTTGGTAATCGAGCCAAAGGTGCGGCCACGAATGTTGATATTGCGGGAATAGCCCGCCGACGATCCGATCTGGGGGAACAGCGACGCGCGGCTTTGCACATAGGATTCGCGGGCCTGGCGCAGCCGCGCCACGGCCTGGGCGATGTCCAGATTCTGCTTGAGCGCCAGATCAACGATCCGGTCAAGTTCAGGGTCGTTAAAGGTCAGCCACCAGCGTTGCAGATCGGGCGCAGCGGCCGGATCAGCGGGCGTGGCATAGCTGGCAGGCACCCCCAGCGTGGCTGCTGCGGGCGGACGGTAATTGGGACCGACTGCACAGGCCTGAACCAGTAATGACGCAGACAAAAGAACAACAACGCGAAGACGTACCATGGCTATAACGTGGCGGGGTGCATCGCCCGGGTCCACCGAAATTTTGTCGCAAATTGTAATTGGCGCAAATTACCGTTGCACAATCGCAACTATTTCATTCGATTTCCAAAATCACCGCATCCACGGCGAGGCTGTCGCCTTGGCGCGCACTGACCGATTTGACGACGCCTGCCTTTTCGGCGCGCAGGATATTTTCCATCTTCATCGCCTCAACCACCGCAAGCGGCTGGCCGATCTCCACCTTATCGCCCGCACCGACATCCAGCCGCATCAGCAGGCCCGGCATCGGGCACAGCAGGAAGCGCGACAGATCCGGTGGGATTTTCTCGATCAGATGCCGGGCGTGCGGCGCGGCGTGCGCGGGCAGCACGCGCGCGACATGGCTGGCACCATGCGTCGTCAGCCTGAAGCCGGTACGGGTCCGCGCGACCCGGATGCTGAGCACGGCGCCGGCAATGTCAGCCTCGATCATCCGGTCGCCGGGCGTATATTCGGCGGCGATTTCGATTTCTTCGCCATCGACAATCACTTCGTCTTCGGCAAGCGATACGTCGTGGTCGACGCCCGCAATCCGCACCACCCAATCGGCAGGCGGGCGCAACCGGTTGCCCAGTTGCCCCTCAATCCGGCGCGCGCGATCCGCCTCCGCCGTCGCTGCAAAGGCAGCGATCGCGGCCAGGCTGCGAATCAGATCGGGATCGGCAGGGGCGCCGTGAAACCCGTCGGGATATTCCTCGGCGATAAAGCCCGTGGTGATCTTGCCCGACTGAAAGCGCGGATGCTGCATCAGCGCCGACAGGAAATCGATATTGTGGCCGGGACCGTCAATTTCGAATGCGTCGAGCGCCCCGATCTGCGCCTCGATCGCGCGCTGGCGCGTCGGTGCCCAGGTAATCAGCTTGGCGATCATCGGGTCATAAAAAATGCTGACCTCACCGCCTTCGCGAACGCCGTCATCGACGCGGACATAGGGCTCATCCGCTTCTGCGCGCGCATCGTTGTTGTCGACCCCGGTGTACGGCGTCCCCACATGCTCCGGCGGGTTGTATCGGATCAGCCGCCCGGTGCTGGGCAGGAAGCCGCGATAGGGATCTTCGGCATAAACACGGTTTTCGATCGACCAGCCGTTGATGCCGATATCGGCTTGCTGGAACGGCAGCGCCTCGCCCGCCGCGACCCGGATCATCTGTTCGACAAGGTCGATGCCGGTAATCGCCTCGGTCACCGGATGTTCGACCTGAAGCCGGGTATTCATTTCAAGGAAGTAGAAACCTTCGCCCGTCGTATCCGCGCCCGACACGATCAGCTCGACCGTTCCGGCCGAATAATAGCCGACCGCCCGCGCCAGCGCGACGCACTGTTCGCCCATCGCCTTGCGCATTTTGGGCGTGACGAACGGCGACGGGGCCTCCTCCACGACCTTCTGGTGGCGGCGCTGGATGCTGCATTCGCGTTCGTTCAGGTAGACGATATTGCCCTGTTGATCGCCCAGCACCTGAATCTCGATATGGCGCGGACTTTCGATGAACTTCTCAATGAACACGCGGTCGTCGCCGAAGCTGGCCAGACCTTCGCGCTTGGTGGCCTCAAAGCCTTCGCGGACATCCTGCTCGCTATACGCCAGCCGCATTCCCTTGCCGCCGCCGCCTGCCGACGCCTTCATCATGACGGGAAAGCCGATGTCCTTGGCGATTGTCACCGCCTCGTCGGTATCGGCGATCTCCCCCAGGAAACCGGGGACGACGTTGACGCCCGCCGCCTTGGCAAGTTTTTTCGATTCGATCTTGTCGCCCATCGCGGCGATGGCCCCGGGCGGTGGCCCGACAAAGGCGATCCCGGCCTCGGCGCACGCTTTGGCAAAGCTCTCGCGCTCGGACAGAAATCCATAGCCCGGATGGATGCAGTCCGCGCCGGTCGCTTTGGCCGCAGCGAGGATGAGGTCGGCCTTCAGATAGGAATCCGCTGCTGGCGCCGGCCCCAGGCGCACCGCTTCATCGGCCATCAGCACATGCGGTGCGCGCGCATCAGCGTCGGAGTAAACCGCAACGGTTTGCAGCCCCATCCGCTTGGCGGTGCGGAACACGCGACAAGCAATTTCACCACGATTGGCGACC